>JAHBUR010000033.1 GCA_019637975.1 Bacteroidota bacterium
TTCCCGGACGTTGCTGCGACTGTTGACGTCATCTGCAACACAGTTGCATACCGCTCGACATCAAATAACGACGGCACGTGAACACTGCCGGTCTGAGCTATGCGCCCAATATCGTTGCGCATCATGTCAACGATCATCACATTCTCGGCACGGTTCTTTTCGGATGTCCGCAGGAACTCTGCTTGGCCTACGTCGTTCTTCAAGGTCAGACCCCGCGGGGCCGTTCCCTTCATCGGCCGGGCGAGAATATTTTTGCCATCGAGAGAAAAAAAAAGTTCCGGGGATGCCGAGCAGATTGCAAAGTCATCAGTTTCGATGAATGCCGCATTGCGTGAACGCTGTGTATGAGTAAGTTGAAGAAACAGCTCGTACGGACTCGTATCACATGAAGCCGTCATCCGAAAGCTGAAGTTCACCTGATACGTATCGCCTGTTGCTATATAATTCTTGATGCGCGCAATGGCATCGTCGTACGATTGGCGGGAGATCGTCGGCTTCCATTCGAGTTGGGGGCACGGGCCCGGTTCCTGCAACCGGATTACGGCGGGTTCCTCAAACAATCCAAACCACATAAGCGGGAAGGAGTGATCATAACGCCGCACGCGCAACGCCCTATCAAATGCAGGAGATGCCTCGTAACTGACAAATCCGGCAGCGTATAGCTGTTCTTTATTTACGCGATGTTCAACACGCGTCAACGAAGGAACAATCTCGCGTATGTCATGCGCCACAACAATCTCTTTCGGTTCGGAGAAATGTCTCCATTCACCCGATGCCGAATCAAAAATGACAACATTGACCATCTTACCCTTTTACATACGAGAGCTTTTCGGCAACTTTGCCGTCTCTCACCTTGAAAATATCAACTCCCCGAAGATGCCACACCTTCCCGTCTTTCGTCTTCCTGTATATCCACCGAAGTACACAGCGATCGCCGGATGCAAATATCTCTTCGACTTCAAAGAACGCGTCGGGGTTCGCTGCAAAGAGTTTCTCCCAGACACCACGAACATCCTTTTGGCCTCGATATATTGCCCCGTCGGGGGGCGGATTTGTATTCTCGAACACGCAATCCTCCGTCATCAATGCCATTACTCCATCGACATCGTGACGATTGAATGCAGCATGGAAATCTTGGACGATCTCAAGCGTTGCTCGAGATTCTGCAGACGGATGCTCCATCTGTCCCTCCGTTCCGGTTTGTGAATACGATTTCTGAGACGTAAATATCATTGCGACAACAGACAGAAGAATCCTTGTCTTCATCATGGCATCTCCTCCCTCTGCAAAAGTCCTCGCTGGCTATTCAGTACAGAAGCGAGCATGGCAACCCCATGCTCCGTAAAGACATACGGAGTTGTCGATGAATGTTTGAGCCGCTCGAACCGGTGCCAATTTGTCACCAGTTCACGGGTTTCTTTATTTAGAGAGTTGAAATACGAATTGCGGCTGAAAACGCTTGCGATCCGTTTTACCTGTCGGTTCAATTGACCGCGCTCCCTTGCAATGTCTGCAAGAGACTGAATTTTGGAGAGTTTCTCCTTGTGTATCTGATCCGCTGAGAAAACTTGCGGTTCGTTACTCGAGACTGCCGACCGTTCCTTCAACGGCATCAAGAATCTCGCACGATTTAACGAGTGCCTGCATCGCGTTGTGATCAGGGAAAAGTGGACGATCCTCATCGAGCCGTTTCACATGCTTGCGGATGACATCCTTTGCTGTCTTGACACCAAGACCGGGAGTGAATTGCCGGAAATCGAGCGCTTGTGCAGCGGCCATGAATTCGATTCCGACTACGCCGTATGCGTTCTCGATAATCTGCCCGTTCTTGATTGCCGTGTTCATCCCCATAGAAACAAAATCCTCCTGATCTGCTGCTGCAGGAATCGAGAGAATAGACGCGGGTGCGGAGAGAATCCGTTGCTCGGAAATGAGCGTATCGGCAGTGTACTGACTCAACATCAATCCTGAATAAAATCCCGGATCTTTCGTGAGAAATGCGGGCAGGCCCACGCTGAGGGCGGGATTTGTTAGTCGATTCAGCCTCCGCTCGGACAGCACACACACCATAGTCACAGCGGTTCCGATCATATCCATCGGCAGGGAAACGGGAGAACCCTGGAAGTTTGCGCCGGTGAGAGTCAGCTTTGCATCGGGAATGAAAATGGGATTATCTGCCACTCCGTTCAGTTCCGTTTCGACTTGCTTCGTTGCCCATGCAACCGCGTCATGCGCGGCGCCGATCACTTGCGGGGTTGAGCGCATGGAATACGCGTCCTGTACTTTCGTCTTCATTTTGCCCGTCGTAAGGTCGCTTCCTTGAATGCATTTCATGATCGCCTTTGCAGTCCGGACAGCGCCGGGAAAACCGCGCAACTCATGCAATCTCGTATCATACGGTTTCAGATTGGCGATCAGAGCCTCAAGTGTCATGGCGGCGGCAATCTCGGCTTGCTTCAGCCAGCGGTTGATATCGTACAAGTGAATTGCACTCATTGCAGTAAGCAAGTTCGAACCATTGATCGCCGCCAAACCATCGCGAGCCTGAAGTCCGGGAACAGGGATTCCCGCCTTTTCCATTGCAACGCGCCCGGGAAGCCTTTCGCCGTTGTAAAACGCCTCGCCTTCTCCCATCAACAGCAAAGCCGCTTGCGCCATCGGGGCAAGATCGCCGCATGCACCCACCGATCCCTTCTGGCATACAACAGGCGTCACACCTTTGTTCAACATCTCGACATACGTCATGGTGATTTCCGGTCGGCACGCGGAATTTCCGTGCGCATGAACGTTGATCCGGCTTGCCATTGCCGCCCGGATATGTTCAACCGGGGCAGGCTCGCCGATACCGGCGGCGTGATTGTATATTAGAAAGCGCTGAAAGTCGCGTATTTGCGCGTCGTTCAGCACAATTTCGGAAAACTCACCGATGCCGGTGTTCGTGCCGTACATGACTTCTTTAGCCCGCAGCTTGTCTTCAAGCATTGCGCGGCAGATTTTGATTCGTTCAAGCGCCGCAGGAGCAAGCTCGACCTTTTCACCATGACGCGCAATGCGAACCAGTTTTTCGATTGTGAGAGATGATCCATCTAATACTATTGACATGCTTCGTCCTTTCGTTGACGGCTTCCATGAGATTACTGCCGATGAGCCGTTTTGATGATTGTCAGATTGTCTCGAGTGTGTTTTTGATGTGTTGTACAGTCTCGGCCAGGGGAACAGTAGCCTGAACCGTTCGTGACAGTTTCAGCCATTCATCACGTTCCTTGCCTTGAGCTGTTTTCTTCTTATCCTGCAACTCTCCGCCGAGTTTCAAATTCTTGACTGTTACTTCCCCCTTCGCAAATTCGTCGCTGCCGATGATGACGGCCAGAGGAATTTGCTGGCGGTTGGCGTACTGTAATTGCTTTCCGAGCGACTTCTCTTCACCCAAATACATTTCGGTATTGATTCCTGCTTCGCGCAATTCCCGGGTGAGCTTCTGGTACTCGGTAAGGCGCGACGGCTCCATCACTGTCACAATGACCTTTGCGGTTGATGGAGCGAACTGCAGCAGGCCGAGCTTTTCCATTGCAGCAAGAAGGCGATCGACTCCAATCGAAGCGCCGACTGCGGGAATCTTTCTTCCCAAAAACCTCTCCACCAATCCGTCGTAACGTCCCCCTCCGAATACGGAGCCGAACTCCGGTGCATCATCCAAGCTCGCTTCAAAAACGGGACCCGTGTAATAGTCAAGTCCGCGGGCGATACTGAGATCGAGCTGAACATGATCTTCGGAAATGGCGAGAGCGTCAAGCGAATCGCAAATGAAGCGCAGTTCCTCGACTGCCTCCTTCGCTGACTCAACATTTTTGAACAACGATTCGAGAGAAGCAAGAACCTCTCTCCTTTTCCCTTTCGGAACCACGATGAATTCTTTAATACGATCAACTTGGTTGCCGCTCAATCCCAACCCCGGAATCTTGTCCCCCGATGAATCGATTCTTCCCTTCGTTAGTTCAGCGGCGACTCCGTCAATCCCGATCTTCTCCAACTTGTCGAGAATGCGGAAGACGCTGTGCGCCAGGTCGTGCGTAATTCCGGCAAAGTCCAGTAGACTGTCCAGCACCTTCCGGTCGCTGAACCTGACTTTGAACCGGTCGATACCAAGCGCTTTCAACGTATCGTGCATTGCACAGAGGATTTCGGCATCGGCGGCGAGCGACGATGTGCCGACAGCATCCAAATCGAATTGGATGAACTCACGGAACCGTCCCGGGTCCGGCTTGTCGGCACGCCACACAGGCGCGACCTGATAGCGGCGGAACGGCAGAACAAGATCAGGGTATTGGGCAACAACTCGTGCTAAAGGAACGGTGAGATCAAAGCGAAGGGCAACGTCTTCTTCTTCAGGATTCAGGAATGAGAAGATCTGCTTGGTGTTTTCCTCGCCATAGCCCGTCAACGTGACGCGATACTCCTGCGCCGGCGTATCGAGGGGCTGAAATCCGTAGCGCTCGTACACATTCCGGATGGCGGCAATCATCTTCACTCGCGCATTCATTTGCGCCGGAAGATAGTCGCGAAAGCCGCGAAGCAATCTTGGCTCTACAATCTGTTGTTCGGACATCGGGAAACTCGTTAAGTGGATTTCAGGCGGGATACAAGATTTTTGCATCAACACGCCACTAAATCTACCGGAATTGCGGTTCTAAATCAATTCTAGCAAGTATACCGAAAGTCGACAGCGAGCTGTGTCCCTCCTCTCCGGCTTGCGAAATGTTGCTCAATTTTGCTACTTTATCTCACTCAAATCACAAACCTGAATGGCTGACGAAGACGTTCTCACGAAGGAAGATGTCGAGGTAAACGAGGAAGACGTTACCCGACTCATTCCGCGCTATCACGTCGTTCTCCTCGACGACGATGATCATACGTACGACTATGTGATTGAGATGTTGATGGATCTGTTCGGACACAGTATGGCAACTGCGTACGAGATGGCATGTGAGGTGGATGCGAGGAAGCGTGTTATTGTGGATACGACACACAAGGAACGAGCCGAACACAAAAAGCAGCAAATCGAATCGTACGGGGCTGATTGGCGGATGCCGGCCTGCAAAGGTTCGATGTCGGCCACTATTGAGCCGGCTGAGTAGGGTTACTTGACCGGTTTCCGTTGCAACGCAAACTCCGCAATTTTCCGGAGTGTTGTAGAGAATGACAATCCCGCCTTCTCAGCAGACTCCATAAAAGAAACCCCTTCTGTCAAATCAGGATTCGGATTCACTTCAAGAATATGTGCGTGATTTTTCTTGTCGAGGCGAAGGTCGAGGCGGGCGTAATCGCGGCAACCGGTCAGTTTGTAAGCACGCAAGGCTATCTCTTCAATCCTTTTCTGAACCCGCTTCGGAAGCTTCGCGGGACAAATGGAATGCATGCGATGATACGATTCGTCCAGCGGGTCCCACTTTGCCGCGTAGCTGATGATGTTGGGATGATCGGGAAGAAATTCCGAGAAATCAAATTCGATAAGCGGCAGCACAACAGGCGGATCATTTCCCAGTATCGAAACATGAAACTCACGTCCCTCAATGAATTCTTCCACAATAATCGGCGGCGCAAAGCCCGCAAAGACCTTCCCGAGACGGGCTGTCAATCCGGCGTAATCATACACAACAGACTCTTTGTCAATACCGCTGCTGCCATCCTCCCGGGCGGGCTTGACGATGAGAGGGTAATGCAATCCGTGACGTTTCGGAATGGATGGATGTGAGAGAAGCCGAAACCGCGGCGTCGGAACTCCGTTGGCAAGAAGTACTTGTTTTGTCAACCCCTTGCGCTGGCACAACTCGAGCGCAAACGGCGGGGCGCCGGTGTACGGAATGCGGTGAACTTCAAACAAGCCTGCGACCGACCCTTCGAGTCGCGGCGTGTCGTGAAAGAACTCAATCAAATTGAACACGACATCAGGCGGGTTTCTGTGCAGAAGTGGTTCCAACTTGTGCACGTCTTCCTCCACATTCACTGCTCGCGCACTAAAACCCTCCGACCGCAGGCCTTTAACAATGGCGCTGTACTCTTCCTGGATGGTAGATACGTGGATGGGATACTCGGGTTTGAACCCGAGCGATTGGGGGTCAACCTTGCGTAATTCTTCGTATTCGTCTTTCCCGACCTGATTGTAAAGGACGAGAACTCTGGTTTTCTTGGTTTTCACTGGAATCCTCCAACATCCCCCAAAAAATATCCGCAATCCCCGAAGGAATTGCAACAGAAGTCGTTGCGAATGGGGGGAAGTTTGAATAGCTTTTGAATGCGTTTTTCATACAACCGGAATCAATGGGAATAGAACAACAACCGAACCTCTGGCAGTGCGGCCCGTTCGCACTCAAGCACGCCCTCATCACACTCGGAATTTTTGCCGAAGAAGGAACAATCACACGCATCGCGGGAAGCCGGTCGGCAAACGGAACGGACGAAGTCCAACTCGGCCGGGCGGCACGGTTCTATGATTGTGATTTGGAGATGGTGAGAAGGCATGAACCGGAAGGGGCACGTTCAGAATTGGTGAGATATCTGCGTCGCGGCATTCCCGTTCTCATTTGTATTTATGACTGGAGTCATTGGGTGACGGTGGTGAAAGCGGAAAGCGGAAAATTCATTCTGCTCGACAGCCGGGAACAAGCGGTGCTCACAATTCTGACGTGGCAGGAACTCCGCAACCGCTGGGTGTATCACGAGCAGGATGAATATGATGAGAAGCATTGGGAAAAAATCTACGACCTGCATCCCGTTGTGCCGCGGTTTCGTGTCCAGACAAAAGCGAAATTCTCGATTGAACTCGCACGATATCTCCGCCGCCCGGAAAATCGGGCACTGTCGCATTTGTGGGATCAATATCTTGCCGACTTGATGACGATTGCAAAGCCGCGAACATCATTGAGCAAACGCGTATTCTCGCTGGGCGAGTTTCTTCGCCGCCACGAGCAGATGATTCTCGATCAGGTTGATTACTGGCACGGCAACATCAACAAGCGGGCGGCGTTCAAGGTTTTACAGAACATGCACTTTGTCGCCGACACGTACGGACTTGTAATTCATAACGAAGATGAGAAGCGCGCTATTGCCGGAATTACTTCCATCCTTGCGCTATGGGCGGCAAGCAACTACGGCATTGCGCCGGTGTACGAGTAGATAAGAACCCGAAGGGTTTTCCGCATTGATTCTTCTCTTCACATTCGGTATATTTTCAGCGGAGAAACATGAAAACGCCGACGTAGCTCAGTTGGTTAGAGCACCAGATTGTGGATCTGGGGGTCGCAGGTTCGAATCCCGCCGTCGGTACAAGAAAAAGGCATCCCGAAAGATGCCTTTTCGTTTTATTGCAGCAACATCCTACTTCTTCTTTCCATCCATGAACTTCGGCAACTCGGCAAAGAAATGCGCGCTGGTTCTCATTCCGCCAAAGAAGTTGTCAAGGTTGATGAACTCATCCGGCGCGTGCGCATTTTCATCGGGTAGGCCGAAGCCGAGCAGCACGGTGTCGAGTCCGAGTACCTCCTTGAACTGCACAACAATCGGAATTGAACCACCTTCTCGTTGGTATAACGGCTTCTTGCCGAATCCCTTTTCCAAAGCAGCGACCGCCGCCATCACGCCCGGAGAATCAATCGGCGTAATCGCTGCCTCACCGCCGTGCAGACTTCGGACGGTGACGCTGACTGTCTTCGGGGAAATTTTCTTGATGTGTTTCTCAAACAGCTTTGCAATCTTGTCCGACTTCTGGTCGGGAACGAGACGCATGGAGATTTTCGCCGATGCCTTCGATGGGAGAACTGTTTTGGCGCCTTCGCCCGTAAATCCGCCCCAGATTCCGTTGCATTCGAGAGTCGGCCTTGCCCAGACTCGCTCGAGCGTCGAGAATCCCTTCTCTCCATATAACTTCTGAACTCCGAGTTCTTTTGAGTACCTCTTGTCACTCCACGGCAGCTTTTTGAACGCGTCACGTTCTTTCTTGCTCAACGGTCGAACATTCTTGTAGAATCCCGGAATAGCAATCTTGCCATTCTTGTCGTGCAACTGCGCGATGATTTCGCTGAGGGCTTGGATCGGGTTGTGTACCGTTCCTCCGAAGGAACCGGAATGCAAATCCTTGTTCGGCCCGACCAGATCGATCTGCATATAGGCAAGTCCGCGCAACGCATAACATATGGAGGGGACGCCTTTTGCAAACATCGAAGAATCGGAGATGAGTACGAGGTCGGCCTTCAACATCTCCTTGTGTTCCGTCACAAACGGCACGAGATGCTCGCTTCCGATTTCTTCTTCTCCTTCAATCAATAACTTGATATTCACGGGCAACGAGCCGACGTTTTTCAGATAGGCTTCAATGCTCTTGAGGTGAATGTACACCTGACCTTTATCGTCTGCCGAGCCGCGGGCATAGAGATTCTCGCCCCGAATTGTCGCTTCAAACGGTGGCGAGGTCCACAACTCAAGCGGCTCCGGCGGTTGAACGTCATAATGGCCGTATAGCAAAACGGTTGGCGCGCCGGGCGCGTTCAGCCAGTCGCCGTATACGACAGGGTGACCGGGTGTCGGCATGACTTGCACGTTCTGCAACCCGATGCTTGTCATATGGTCGGCGACCCATTGGGCACAGCGCTGCACGTCCCCCTTGTTGTCAGGATTCGTGCTGACACTGGGAATAGCGAGCAATTCTTTCAGTTCGGCAAGGTAGCGCTCTTTGTTTTGGTCGAGATAGGTGAGAACTTGTTCCATTGTTGGTCTCCTTTGGTGAGATTGTGTGTGAAGATGTCTAAATATACGCAACGCTGGCATGATGGGCAAACGAATCCAACCGTCTTGCGCCTCTTCTGCGATTTCAATATCGTTGAGTATACCCTTTCAGGAGGCTTCAATGTTCGCATACCTCAACGGCGTCCCGTTTCAATATATTGATGAAGGATCACCCGAAACCCCGCCCATCACTTTCCTGCACGGATTTCCCTTCAGTCACGAAATGTGGACGAATCAGATTGATGTTCTGAAGAAGAACTTCCGGGCCGTCGCGTATGACATTCGCGGCCATGGAAAAAGCTATGTAGGCGAAGCGCAATTCACCATCGAGCATCACGTCGACGATCTCCTGGCGTTGCTTGATTATCTGAAGATTGAGAAGACTGTCATCGTCGGGCTTTCGATGGGAGGCTACATCACCCTCAGGGCGCTCGAACGCAATCCCGAACGCTTCACCGCGGCTGTTCTTTGCGACACCAAAAGCGAAGCCGACACAAACGAAGGTAAGCTGAAACGATTCGAGAGCATGAAGGGCGTTCGTGAACACGGGTCGGAGGTTTTTGCGGATGCATTCGTTAAAAATGTTTTCGCCGCCGAAACTTTCAAGAAGAATCCCGATGCCATCTCGCTCATCAAGAAGATCATTTCAGCAACCCCGCCCCTCAGCATTGCGGGCACGTTGCTGGCGCTTGCCGCCCGGACAGACACAACGCCGTCTCTTTCGAACATCGCCATCCCGACTCTCATTTTGGTCGGCGAACATGACGTGACAACACCTCCGGCACACTCGCAAATGATGCACGAAAAGATAGCGGGTTCGGAACTCCATATTATTCCACATGCCGCTCACATGAGCAACATGGAGAATCGTGAGGCATTCAATCGGCATCTGCTTGTATTTCTCGAACGCGTAAGGAAGTCATGAAGAACGTTCTGGTGACGGGAGGAACAGGATTCATCGGGTCAAATCTTGCCGAGGCATTGTTGAAACGTGGCTGCCATGTCAGAATTCTCCGAAGAGATCATTCCGACATGAGGGCAATCGACGGTATTGATGTTGAACATTGTATCGGGGATGTACGCAATATCGAGTCACTGAGGAGAGCAATGAAGGGATGCGATACTGTTTTCCATACTGCTGCGCTTGTGACGTTCGAAAAGGAAAAGGCGGGAGTTCAGCGCGACGTTAACGTCAACGGAACCCGAAATGTTGTTCAGGCGTGTCTCGCGACAGGAGTTGAAAGGCTTGTGCACACAAGTTCGATTGCGGCCATCGGCTACCTGCCGAACGGCGAACCGGCAACGGAAGAAACGCCCTACAACTGGCCAAGAACGTGGGGGTACAAGTATTCGAAACATAAATCTGAACAAGAGATACTGAACGGAGTCGAGCAGGGTCTCCATGCCGTCATTGTCAATCCGTCTGTGGTTGTTGGTGAGCGCGACATTCACTTTCACGGCGGCGACATCCTTCGGCGTGTCAAGAAATGGCAGGTGTTTTTCTATGTTGATGGCGGAATGAACGTGGTATACGTAGGCGATGTTGTCAATGGACACATTGCAGCCGCCGAGTACGGACGCAGCGGCGAGCGGTACATTCTCGGCGGAGAAAATCTCACACACAAGGACGTTTTCCGGCGAACGGCTCGCATCGTCGGCGGGTTTTCTCCCGTTGCAAAACTCCCGATCCCCGCCCTCCGGTTTACAGCAATAATCATTGAGCGCGGGAGCAAGTATATTGGCATCAAGCCGATCATAACGCGGGATCTCGTCTCGGGGGCCGGAAGATACAACTGGTTTTCATGCGAGAAGGTAATGCGTGAATGGCGATACACCATCACACCATTCGAAGACGCGATCCGTCGTGCCTACTCCTGGTATCAGATGAAAGAACTTCTGTAGTTTCGTTTTCCGGTCCACGTGGTTGCACCATTTGGACGTACCTCCACACGAAAGGCATAGAGTTATGGATGTTCTCATTGCAGATGATCACCAGTTGATTCGTGAGGGAATCAAGTACATGCTTAGCGAAGCGCCTGAAGTCGGCGTCATCGGCGAAGCAAGGAATGCAGAGGAGATTCTCGCACAGATTGCAGGGCATCCGTGGGATGTGCTGGTGTTAGACATCAATCTGCCGGGCCGCAGCGGGCTCGATGTATTGAAAGAGATTCGCGTCAAGCATCCCAAATTGCCGGTTCTGATTTTGAGCATGTATCCGGAAGATCAGTTTGCTGTCCGTGTTATCAAAGCCGGCGCGGCAGGTTATCTCACAAAAAGCAGCGCTGCAAAAGAACTGGTCGATGCGCTCCGCAAGATCGCTTCCGGCGGAAAGTATATCAACGAGGCAGTTGCCGAAAAACTTGCCGAAGCTGTTGATGCAGGGATCTCCGCAACGCCGCATGAACGTCTATCGGACCGCGAATTCGAGATCTTCAAACTCATCGGAAGCGGCAAGACGGTCGGGGAGATCGCCGAACTGCTCAAGCGCAGCGTCAAGACTATCAGCACGCATCGGACTCATATTCTTGAGAAAATGAATCTGCATAATAACGCCGACATTATGCAGTACGTTATTGAGCACAAGTTGACGGAATAGAAGACTCACCACACTCGTCTCCTCTTTACCATATCACAACTTCGTTTCGCGTTATAGGACAAACTCCTATACGACGTCCGACCATTCTCCTATCAGAATACAATTGCCCCATTGATGTTCGAGGATCAAAGGAATGTTTATCTTGAGCGTGAATCAATTCGGAGCAGAAATGGTCGAAACGTATACAGGGTCGGGAGGGAGAGTTTGAAAGTATTCATCGTGGATGAATCATCGTTGTTTGTTGCCCGTTTCAGCGAGGCAATCAACAAAATCGAGGGTGTCGAGTTGGTCGGGAAGGCAAATTCTGCCATCGAGGCAATCGAGGCTTTGGAGCGAATGCAGCCCGATGTCGTCGTGCTCGATATCCGGTTGCGTATCGGGACAGGATTTGATGTTTTGAGGATGGTGAAGCGGGATATCGACACCTCCACGATCGCTATTGTCATGACGAACTATCCGTATGAGCAATACCGCAGGGTGAGCACGAAGATGGGGGCGGACTATTTTTTTCACAAGACAACGCAGTTCACCGACCTGGTAAGTCTTCTCAAAGACCTGAAAACAAACCGGTTTGCTCCGGAAATTTCGGAACGCTTTGCAGCAACCGTTTAGGAACGATTTTTCACTGAACGAACTCCTAATTCATGTTCGACACTACCGACCACAACACTGAGGAACACGTCCGGCAATCCGGGCGGCTGGCAAACATCGGCATTCTTGCCGGCGGCATTGCGCAGGATTTTGACAATCTGCTCAGCATCATTCAAGGACACATAGCGTTGCTGGACAGGTCAGTCCCGCAGAACGATGATATCAAAAAGCGCCTTGCCGCTATCAACACAGCCATCGGCCGCGGCTCACTCCTTGTCCGGCAAATGCTTGCATTCTCGGGTACAGCAGCCGACGGCATTCTCCGGGTTCAGCTTAATGATGAAGTGAAGAAATTCATCGAGATGTTCTCAGGAATTCTTCCCGCGGGAATCTCTGTCGTGACGGATTTGCAGGAAGAACTCCCGGAATCGGATGCCGACCGCACTGTTTTGCATCAGGCTCTTCTGAACCTTGCACTCAATGCGCGTGATGCAATCATTGACGGTCAGGGAAGCGGCATCATAACAATACGGACAAAGGCGATGGCGGGCGACAATGTCCGTGCTCTTTTTCCAGAAGCTCAATGCGACAACTACATTTGTTTGAGCGTTGCCGATACGGGCAAGGGAATGGACGAGCAAACAACGCGGCGGGCGTTCGAACCGTTTTTCACAACAAAAAATCAAGCCTCAGGCCTTGGCTTATCGGTAGTACACGGCATTACACGAACATTGCGGGGATATGTGCAGGTTGAAAGCGACTTGGGCAAAGGGGCTACCTTCTCCCTGTACATCCCTGCCGATGTTCACAACAACGCCGGGCACAAGGGGGCGGCAACAATGCTCAATCTCCGCGGAAGCGAAACCATTCTTATTGTTGAGGACGAAAGAATGCTGCGCGAACTCCTCGCCTCCACACTGAAGGAATTTGGCTACAGGGTTTTTTCAGCGGAAGACGGTCAAGAGGCAATGGATATCTTCAGAGCAAGAGGACACGAGATTGATCTGGTGTTCAGCGATATCGGGTTGCCATATCAAAACGGATTGGAGATTTTCATGAAGATGAAGAGTTCAAGACCGGACCTGAAGTTTATTTTCTCAAGCGGATATCTTGAACCAAACACTTGCGAAAACCTGTTGCGCGCCGGCGCGAAGAAAGTGGTGCAGAAACCGTTTCATGGCGACGAGATTGTGCGGACAGTCCGGCAGATACTTAATGGCAAGAACGAGGTGGCTGCCGGGACGAGAAATTGATATTGAACTAATGTGAACCGCATTTTTTCCTTTCAGCGGTGTCACATCCCCGGACGATCGCTCCACCAGCGGTCGCCGGGAAATTGTGGTCAAAGAAGGAAATCGCGTGGGAAGGGGATAAAAACAGGGGAACTCACGATTTCCGTATGTCCCCGCATGACGGGTCCACCTCCGGCATGTCGGGGACACTTTTTTTGTCAGAACTGCGTACTTTTACTCGGTTACTCCGGACGAGTTTACTGACAAATTCCGTACACACATGCCATCCAAATCATCAACCAAAAAGAAACGGCCGAAGACTCAAAACCTCCCGCAATTTTGCGACTTCGATTGTCCCCACGCATCATTCCCGCCGGGCGATGCAGTCGGCGCATGCAGAAGGGAGCAAGCCGTGTACTGTCTCTTGCTGAAAAAATTCAACAACCGGCACAATAAGTGTTTGGCGCGTTAGTCTCTGTGTACCAGATCCATCGAAAACGCCGGCAGGCACACGGCAACGTACTCCGCGCCTTCCGGTTTCGGAGTGCTGTACTGCACCCATTCCGCTTTTTGTGTGATGATGGCCTGTCCGGCTTCCACGTCGATAACGCCATCACGTGTTCTCACGCGCAACATCCCTCTTAATACAACGGTAAATTCGTCGAACTCGGGTGTTTGTCCGGGCTCAACCCAGCCGCCGGGACTGCGCATTCGTGCAACGCTGACGTCGGATGTTTCTGTGTTGACTCGGCCCACATACTCTTCGATGATCTTCGGCTTATTGCCGGCAGCTTCTACAACAGAAGGCTTCGAAATATGTATCGCCATGGTGTGTTATCCTGATTGTAGTATTTGAACTTCCTGAGTCCGGTTACCCTAAGCTCTGCGGATGATCTTCGCGACTCCCCATCCTACCGCCACCATAATCGACAGCACAATCCAGTTGTTTGTGGCGCCATACGTGATTGTCGGAAAGTGGTGGCTGATCATCAAGAACACAATCGAAACCGCCATGAAAGTATTGTGTTTTGAGCGGTTCTTTGAGCGTTGCGCCAGCTTCTCATCCGGCTCTTTGCCTTGACTCAATGCGGCAACCATTGTTCGCTGCGACGGAATGATCACCATCCACACATTTCCTGCCATGAGTCCTCCGAGTGCCGCACCGACATGAATGTATGCCGCTCGCGGTCCCATGAATTGATGGAGCAGATACGCAAGTCCGACCACCAACAGAAGCGAAATGGCCGTGCCGAGTCGTTCATCTTTCGCGAGCGGTGACTTCCACAAGAAATCATACACAGGCCATGAGAGAATCAGCAGCACAACTCCGAAAAGCACAGCAGTCGAATGATCCATCGTTTCATCCACCATCAAGCCGCCGAAGTAGTAGAGGTAGATGAGAAGAAGCAAGCCGCTCGCCCATGTTATCGCCGCCTCCCATCGAAACCAATGTAGTTGTCCGGGAATGATACGAGGCGATTTCAGCTTTTCAACAACATAAAATCCACCGCTGTGAACCATCCAGACATTCGTGCCCCCGCCTGATTTACGTTCTCCTTCAGAGAAACGCCCATCGAGCCACGTGAAGAAGAACGTTGCCCCGACCCACATGATGCCCGCAAAGATGTGAATCCAGCGAAGGGCCAAGTTGACCCACTCCATGAAATCGAATTCCATTCATCTCTCCTTTCTAACTGTAGTAAACGGCGGATGAGCTGCCGCGGAATTATTTTCCCACTTGTGCAGCCAGATTTGCGCGCAGATTGTAGAAATAGCGGAATGTCAGAGTCACGACCCCGATTGCAAGCCCGAGAAGAAAGATGTCCGTCACCAGCAACGTCCAGCTTTCAAGCCTGATGTATCTGCCGAGCAGAATAATAAGCGAGGTCAGCGTCGTCACAACCATGAAGGCCGCCGGGATTGCCGTAAACCAGTATGTCTTTGCTTTTTGAGCGAGCCATGCCGTAACGGCAATTAACGTCAGCGCGGCCAGAAGCTGATTTGCCGCGCCGAAGATCGGCCAGATTTTCAGGTACGCGTTTGTGAATGTGAGCGCAAGAAATCCGGCAACAATTAGAAGGCTGTTGGTGATCGGGCTTTTCAGCCATGAAGGCGGATTCTCCAACACTGTCACCCAGAATTCTTCAAGCAGGTAGCGGGAAAGACGAACAAGTGTATCGATCGTCGTAACCAGAAAGCCTTCGAGCAGAAGAATTCCCCAGATGGTGCCGAACACTTTCGGCAAGCCGACACCTGTTTCGAGCACGCTTCCGAGTCCCAGCGCGAACGCAAGCGGCGCGTTACTGGCGCCGGCTGCGGGATACACAAGACTCTTGTATTTTTCGAAATCCATTCCGCCGGAAATCAGCAGAATCACGCACAAAGCAAGCAATCCCTCCAACAACATCCCCCCGTACCCGATGAGGCGGGCGTGCTTTTCATTCGAGAGTTGCTTGCAGGAGGTTCCCCCGCACACAAGTCCGTGAGCACCGGAGGCAGCGCCGCACGCAATTGTGATAAAGAGAAAAGGCCAGATGAGACCAAGATTCGGAGCGGAGAACGCCTCGTCGAGATTGAACGCCGGAACATTGATGACTGCCCCACCAATTCCTGCCCCGACAACACCGATCACCATCGAGGCGAGCCCGAGATAGAGAATCTGCGCGTTAACGAAGTCACGCGGCTGCAAAATGATCCACACGGGAATCCAGGAAGCAAAGAACACATAGCAGGTAATAATCACAATCCAACTGTTCGGGTTGAGCGTAACGGGATAGTAGTATCCAAACAGGATGGATCCGAACGAGACAATAAGCGCAACGGCCGTTATCAGCCAGAGACTCGCCCGCTTCCTGTAAATCATCCAGCCGATGAACGGAGCAAGAATCGTCATGATAATCACCGACATCGATGCAACACCGCCGATTTGCACTTTCATCACGCCGTCATGCTCGAGCAAATGGATGCCGCCGGTCGTTGCACCCAGGCTCACATCATCGGGCGGCAAGAGGGATGTGAGTGCAACGGCTGTGAGTTGCAGAAAGGCTGCAATCACCAGCAGACACAATACAATTGCAAAAACGATATAGAATGTAAACCCCGCCTTGCCGAGCGTTTTGCGGGCGACTTCCGCGACGGAACGCCCTCCTTCCCGAACCGCGACAAACAAGGCCGTGAAGTCATGTACCGCGCCAATGAACACCACGCCAATCATGATCCATAACCACGCCGGAACAAAGCCGAAGTACAAGGCCAGAGTCGGCCCGACAATGGGGCCCGCGGCGGCTATTGCTGCAAAGTGATGCCCGAATAATACCAGCGGGCGTGTCGGAACGTAGTCAACGCCGTCGTTTCTCGTTGTTGCCGGTGTCGGGCGCTTCGAATCAACTCCGACAACACTGCTGATGTAACTGCTATAATATCTGTACGCCAATACCAATGCCACGCTCGATGCGAGCATCACGATGGCAATGTTCATGCAGAATCTCCCTTGAGGTAGTGTAGGTCAGAATGCGTTTGGAATGTAGTTGATTTCCTGCTTGCCGCCGGTCTTCTTTATCGCAACAACGTCGAAGCGGCACTCCTGATTATCGATATTGTGTTCATACAAGTAGGCGTGGGCAATTTTCCGGACCTGAGCCTGCTTTTTCGGGGTGATGGCAAATTCCGGATCCCCGTATTCTTCCGTCTTGCGCATCTTTACTTCACAAAACACCAGCACCTCACCGTCCCTTGCGACAATATCGATCTCGCCCGATTTACCGAAACGGTACTTGGTTTCGACAATGGTCAGCCCCTTGTGCACAAGAACGCGTTTTGCGATCTCCTCCCCCTCATCGCCGGATTCTTTTGTGGAATGTCTGGACATTGTATCAGTCGGAGAACTCGAACTCCAGTTGGGGTCGGACGGTGAACGAACGCCTGTGAATCTCGCACAATCCGAGTTGCTTGATTGCTTCGCGGTGTTCCGGCGTAGCGTAACCTTTGTGTTTTGCAAAACCGTAGCCGGGATAGAGCGTGTCGAATTCGACCATCAATCTATCGCGGGTGACCTTCGCAACAATTGACGCGGCGGCAACTGAAAAACTCAGCGCGTCGCCATCAATAATTGTCGTGAAGGGAATCCCGTTCTCTGCAAAGCGATTGCCGTCAATCAGCAGATGGTCGGGCACAATCGACAATTGGCGGGTTGCCTCGTGCATTGCCCTGTATGTTGCCTGCAGAATGTTGATCGAATCAATAACATCATGATGCACAATGCCAACGCCGAACGTCAGCGCTCGGGCAATGATGAGTTGATAGAGTTCTTCCCGCTCTTCATGGGAAAGCTGCTTCGAATCATTGACACCGGGAATCTGTTTGTCACGCTCGAAGATGACGGCGGCGGCAACCACGGGGCCGGCAAGCGGTCCGCGACCCGCTTCATCTATTCCCGCTATATGATGAATGCCTCTCCCCCATAACTCCCGTTCGAACCGGAACATATCAACCGGGGGCGCTGAATGGTTGTCAGAAGTCATTGACCAATCCGAAATGAATCTTTCCGTTTCCGAATGACGGATTGTCGCTGCCTATAGCAAAACTCACCGCAAGCACACCGATCCCCGTTTCCAGTTGAATGCCGATGCCGTACCCGTACCGGAAACCTTCAGCTTTCGGGATAAGCCGGTCGATTTCTTCCGGGCGAAAGTAGTAGCCGGCATCAACAAATCCGTAAAAGAAGGAACGTCGAGCCAGAAGAAAGCGGTATTCCGTATTCGACCAGGTGAGTCTCGAACCAAGAAATTGATTCTCTCTGAATCCGCGGAGCGAGCGGCTTCCTCCTAATCTGAACATCTCCCCCTCTTCAGGCCGTGCGCTCCGTAATTCACGCCCGTGAATTCCGACGGCAAGAACCTGACGACTGAATGTGGAGAGAAAGAAATCCATATCGAGCGTGAATCGCTGCACCGTTACCCGTGCAGGAATTGTGTTTTGAAGTATGGCCGGGATCCGGCTTATTCTTTTTCTTCCATATTGATAGTCTGTTCGATAGCGGGCTCCCGAAACGGGACTAAAGGCGTCATCCCGCGTATCATATACAAGCTCTGCCCCGACAGACGTGATCGTGCTTTCGAATACTCTCACAAACAACGAGTCGCCTGCCGACGGAATGACCTTTTCGGAATTGAACAGTCCCGCCACGGAAAGTTCTTCGGATATCATCAGTTCTGCTTTCAGATCAACAACCCGCCGTACGTACGATGTATCCTGTTGACGCTGAAGAAATCCGCCGCCGATGTTGGCAGGAAGGCCGAGTATCCATGGCTCAAGATAGCGCACGCCCAATTCCTGTGAAAACCTGTCCTCTCTCGCCCACTTGAAGCTCAACTTACGCCCCGTGCCGAAGAGATTCCGCATCGAAACCGACACAAGTCCTGTCACGTAGCCGGATTGATCAATGCCGCTTCCGGGAATGTAGCCGATAACACCGTCGAAGGTGTTCGTGCTTCCTTCCTTTACTTTGATGAGAAGCCCGCTCGTGTTATTCCTGACATACAATTCAGGATCGCTGACATCGGAGAAGATGCTCAGTCTGTTCAGCCTCGCTTTGATGGCATTGACTTTGGCGCGATTGTAGACTTCGCCGGGGCCAATCCGTGTTTCGCGCACAACAACAGAGGGGTTGGTCTCAGTATTTCCTTCAACGCGAATTTCATCGATTGCAACCTTGCTCCCTTCGTCGATCTTTAATTCAATGTCGAGCGTATCCGTTTCGTTTCCGGAATGCAGCCGGATGTTCTCTACATGACATTGTACAAACGGAAATCCGATGCGCTCATAGCGGCCCAGCAGAATATCAAGATCCGATTCGAGGATTGTTTCCTCAAGAGGGTCGCCGACCTTCAGATCAAACAGCCTGAGAATTTCTTCTGGAGAGAACTGCTGATTGCCCTGCAGCGCTATGCTGCCGAGAATCGTCCGTTTCCCTTCGTCTATTTCAAGAAGCAGGTCTACACGCAATGTGTCGCCGGGAACAGCAGCAACAAGAGGCTGCACCGTTGCAGCAAGATATCCGCGACGCCGGTAGTTTTCGACAATAGTTCTAATATCGTTTGCGAGAATGTTGGGAGTATACGGGAGGTTCTCTTTCGACAACATCCACGCCTTTATTTCCCTTGTTGTGAAAGCCGTATTTCCCTCCGCTGCAATCGAGCGGATTGAAGAGTTTGCAAACGCGAGAGTGAGCGTGCTGAAGAGGAGAGTCACTATCCCCGGAAGATTTCTCGGAAAGCGGCCGTTCATGGGGAAAGTATAGACATTCTCCTTCTGAAGGTCAATAAGTAGTCCGGTGCGCCGTTAGTTTCGCAGCCGCCGTTGTACTTCCCAGATTGGCGTTGTGAGACGGTAGTCGCCGAAGCCCGTCTGATCAACAAAAACAAATGAATGATTCAATTCGTAGTACGACCAGACCTCGTATGGTTTCGACCCGGCATCAAATGGATGACGGTCAACATTGCTTGGAGTCCCGAAGATAATGTACACCATCCCCATATCCGTTCGCCAACCGTCTGTGTAATGCTTGAAGTACTTGTTGGCATATTCGACGCGGGCGTAGTGTTCCTCCATTTTCTCGTTACGAGTCGTGTTCGGATTCGGGTCACGCTTCTTCCAAAACTCGATGAAACGCGTTTGTTTTTCCTCGGGGGTTGTCGCCTCTTTGATGTAGGAAAGTTCCTTATCCTTTGCAATATACACGAGTTGGTCAATGGCCACATCAATGTCCTGAATTGTCTTCGGCAACCCTCCCCAACGCACAGTGATTGATCTGCTGGTGGAGGCAAGCGAACTGTCACGCGATGAAGTCGGAAATGCCTGGACGTACAGCCTGTAGTCGCCAATCGGAAGTGATGATTGATCGACGCGGAGAAAGACCTGGTTTCTTCCGGGGGTAAGAGGAACAAGTGAGTCCGCCTTCAGCATCTCCGCGTTCTTCTCTGAAAGAATCGTGATAACAAATTGTGCCGAATCGAGAATCGAATCATTGTACGCTTCAAAGAAAAGATGCATTGAGCCGCCGATGTTGCCGACATTTGGGGAAATGCTGGGTGTAATGCTCCTCTTGTCCCCGCTTTGAGCAAGTCTGCCAATGAGCATAATGTCGCTCAAATGCAAGCCCGGTTGAGTGAAGTCGGAAACCGTCAACTGTTTTGCGACCCGTCGCGTGACTTTGCTTTCCAAGTCACGATACAGAACGGAGATTTTGTACAGTCCCGGTGGAAGATCAATCGAACGGCGGATGATACTGAAAGAAGAGGGCGAAACGGATTGTTCAAAACTCGGCGTCGTGACATTTTCCGTCCAGAGTCTCTCGACAACCAACGCATTCGCGGAATCGTACAGCGCTATGGTCATCTCATACGAAGCTGTGAACAGATCGCTTTGTTTCACGAAACTCAATTGCTCGTACGCTATAGCGGCGTACACATCAAGACGGCTCATAGCGGATGTTGTTGACGCAAAACTGATGGCATCAACATCGAACGCTGGGATGATCTCTCCTGTCGGTTTCCTTGAGATTTCCACTTGCGCCTGTGCTTGGGCAAGCACGAGCATCCCAGCCAAAACAAGAGCCGGTAATTTCATAAAGCCTCCTTGTCAATCACACTTGGTCATTGAGTTGTTTTCCCCCGATGGTGTGATATACTCCTGCCCGACCCGGACAACTCCCCCATATTGATGTCATTCGCAACACATGCATACAAATCATACTCAGAAGCACTTTCAATTGCAACGTCGCAGAAGCTGCCGATCGCAAGATGCCCGCTGTTCCTCACGTACACTTCGTTATCAATCTCAGGGGCGTCGTGCTCCGTCCGCCCGACAAACAAGCTGCCCTCCTTCCTGTCGATCAGGACCTTCTGCATACTGCCGACCAGCCGGGTGTTTTTTTCCTCCGAGATATTCCGCTGCAGTTCCATCAGCAGCGATTTCCGTGTTTCCTTTTCCTTCGGTGAAACGGGATCGCCAAGCCCGTGCGCAGCAGTACCTTCCTCAACGGAATACGTAAACACGCCGAGCCTGTCGAACTTCACTTCTTTCACAAAATTCAACAATTCATCGAACTCTTTGGTGCCCTCGTTCGGGTAGCCGACGATGAGTGTGGTGCGGAGGGCAATTCCCGGAACCCTGTTGCGAATCTCATCAATCAACTCACGCAAAGCACGCTGCGACATCCCGCGTCGCATCGACTTCAGGACGTCGTCCGAAACATGCTGAATGGGCATGTCAAGATATTTGCAGATATTCGGATGCCGGGCAATTACATCAAGAACTTCTTTCGGAAATTTCGCCGGGTAGGCGTACATCAGCCGCACCCATTCGATCCCCTCAATATCCGCAAGAGCATTCAACAACGCCGGAAGCCTCCGGGAACTGTAATTGTCAAGCCCGAAGTAGGTTGTATCCTGCCCGATGATGACGAGTTCTTTTACGCCTTTGCGCGCCAGAAGTTCACCCTCTGCAACAATCTCCTCAACGCCACGGCCAACGTGTTTTCCCCGCATCACGGGTATCGCACAAAATGAACATGGATTGTCGCATCCTTCGGAGATTTTCAGATAGGCGAAATGCGACGGGGTTGTGAGCATCCGCTCGCCCAACAGTTCGTACTTGTATTCCGCCCCCAGTTCTTTGAGAATACCGTTCAGATTGTTGGATGAACCGAAGAACTTGTCAACCTCGGGAATCTCTTTCTGCAAATCCACCATGTAGCGCTCGGTGAGACAGCCCATTGCGTAGACTTTCTTCAACTTGCCTTTTGCTTTGCGCTGAACATTCGCAACAATCATGTCGATGGATTCTTCCTTGGCAGCATCAATGAAGCCGCAGGTGTTGATAACAGCAATGTCGGCTTCTTCAATTTCCGCCGTCACTTCAATGTCATTCAGTTGAAGTTGCGCCATCAGCTTCTCCGAATCCACGATGTTTTTTGCACAACCCATCGTGATGACATGCACTTTTTGCATCGTAATGCCCAGAACCGCTCTCCTTTTGAGAATTTTATGTGCAAAAGGATACGGAGATTTCGTGAAAACTCAAAGAGAACTCCGGGACGTGAAAGAAAAGGCATATTTGCATCTCTCCCGAGTTTTGATGTAATTTTTTTGAACGGCGGAAGAATAATCCGCTATTGAGATTAGATTTCGAGGGTTTGCCGGGATTTCATGACGTTCTTAAATCCGCTTTTGCTTTTCGGGCTGATCGCTGCTGCCATTCCCATCATCATCCATTTGCTGAATCTGCGGAAACTCAAGACTGTTGAATTCAGCACGCTGCAGTTTCTCAAAGAATTACAGAAAACCAAAATGCGGCGGGTCAAAATCCGCCAGTGGCTGCTTCTCGCACTGAGAACACTGCTCATCATCGCTGTGGTGATGGCATTCTCGCGTCCTGCAATGCGGGGATCGCTTGCAGGATTCGGCGGCGCCACGACGGCAAAAACAACGCTGGTGATCCTGCTGGATGATTCTCCAAGCATGAACGTCAGAAACGAACGGGGTACATTCTTCGCTCAAGCGAAAGAAGCCGCGAGCCGGATTCTTGATGTTGTTAAAGATGGAGATGAACTTCACTTCGTCACGCTGTCGAGTATTCGTCACGCACCAACGATCAACGCCGCCCACTCGCCCGCTCCGATACGAGCTATGCTGGAACAACTGACACCCTCGCAGGAAACGTTTCCGTTCCGGGATGCGTTGGGCGTTGCCGCGAAGCTGATCAGCGAGTCAAAGAACTTCAATCGTGAAGTGTATCTGATAACCGATGCGCAGGCAACGCAGTTTGCACAAAGGGGACGGGCCGACACTACGGATTTGTTTGATGATCACGTCAAACTGTTTCTTGCAGATGTCCGCAGCGGCTCAACAACCCGTATCGACAACGCGGGAATCACTTCGGCGGAGATTAGTTCAAAAATAGTTACGCAGAACAAGCCGCTTACTATCAAAGCGCAGGTTCAGAATGCCGGATCATCGGCGTTACGGAATGCGGCACTCAGCGTGTATCTCGACGGCTCCCGCGTGTTTCAGCATTCGATGGATATCGAACAAGGCGGGATCGAGACACCCGCGCTTTCCGTCGTTCCGAAACGCAGAGGAATCATCAAGGGCTATTTGCGGCTCGAAGATGATGCTTTCGAGGCCGATAACATCCGGCACTTCGTCGTGAATGTTCCCGACATCATTCGCGTGCTTGGTGTCGGTGCCTCCACCGCCGATACGCGGCTTGCCCACCTTGCATTGACACTGGACCGGGATACAAGCGTCGCTGGACTCTTTGCCGTGGAACAAATCACGGAAACGCAACTTTCCTCTCATGATCTGAACAAGAGTGATGTTCTTATTCTCAGCGGCGTACGGGATTTCTCAACCGGAGAGGCTGATCGCATTGCCCAGTTTGTCAACGGCGGCGGCGGATTGATGCTGTTCGCCGGGAAGGACATGAATATCAACAACTACAACGACGTTCTCTTTCCCAAACTCGGCATGCCGAAAATGTTGCCGCCGAAACTTGTCGGAACAGCAGATCAGCCGGTGTCGGGCTTTCTTTCCTTTCAGAAGATCGAATTCGAGCATCCTCTGTTTGCCGGGCTGTTTGAGCAGCAGCAGGAAAGAACAACTCAGCCCGCTGTCGAATCACCAAGAGTCCTGCGCACGCTTGTTCCGCAGGCCGGAACAAAGGGACACACGATCATTTCTCTTTCCGACGGCACCGGTTTCCTGACCGAGTATCAGCACGGAGCAGGCAGGATCCTTCTCTTTTCCGTTGAAGCCGGATTGACGTGGTCGGATTTTCCACTCAAAGGAATTTTCGTTCCTTTGCTGTACCGTTCAGGCTTGTACCTTTCTCAAGCCGAACCGCCGTCTTCATCCACAGCGGGAGATGAAATCACGATTCACTTGAGGCTCAGGAATCGGTCGGATAAAGACGCATTTGTGCTGCGTTCTCCTTCAGGAATCGACGAGCGAGTTGTGCCGCAGTTCATGACGCAAACAAGTACAGCATCGTTTTCATCCACCGCTTCAGCCGAAGCAGGTATGTATGAACTGAGAAAGCTTGCAGGTGAAAAAGAGGGCGAGTTGCTTCATGCAGTCCCGGTCAACATCGCATCCTCGGAAACCGACCTGACGCACGCAAGCGACGAAATCGTGAACGCATTCTTCGCGAGCGTCGGTTTGAAGCCCGAACAAGTCCGCCGGCTATCCGGCAACGACAAGATTGACACTGTTGTGCTGGAATCCCGCTTCGGTATCGAATTGTGGAAGTATTTTGTCGGATTGGCATTGTTGTTCGCGTTGATCGAAATGGCTATCGGCCGCGAGTCAAAAGAGCAGAAGATCTAGTATGCGTGCAAAAAGTTTCGAGCGAAAAACCGACATCAACCTGATTGCCACGGCCGAGAAGGAACGTGCCGTACTTATCGGCGTCACAACACGTTCCCTCTCGGACACGCTGCGGGAAAGCGAGCTGAATGCCGACTACGGCCTCGCCACCGACCGCAGCCGGCGGGCAAACGCGTTGCGAAGCCGCGTGGAGGATTATCTTGAAGAATTGGAACTGCTTGCCGAATCGGCAGGTGCGGAAGTTGTCGGGACGTTGATTCAGGAACGGCAGAGCATTGACCCTGCATATTTCATCGGCAGCGGAAAAGCCCGGGAACTTGGTGATTTTGTTGAGAAGGAAAGGATCAATCTCGTCGTATTCGATGATGATCTCTCGGCGGTTCAAGTCCGCAATCTCGAACGCATTATCAAATGCAAGATTGTTGACCGCAGCGGCATCATTCTCGACATTTTCGCTTCGCGAGCCAGAACGAGAGAAGCAAAAACGCAAGTTGAACTTGCACAGCTTCAATACATGCTGCCCCGCCTGACGCGGCAATGGACTCACTTGTCGAAACAGTTCGGTGGCATCGGTACGAAGGGACCGGGCGAAACCCAGATTGAAACCGACCGCCGCGCCATCCGCACGCGCATCAGCCATTTGCGGGAGAAAATCAAACACATCGCCAAGGAACGGAAGGAGCAACGCAAAGGGCGGGACAAACTCCCCCGCGTCGCACTGGTCGGTTACACGAACGCCGGAAAATCGACGCTGCTCAACTGGTTTTCCAACGCCGATGTGCTGGTGGAAGATAAGCTGTTCGCAACGCTCGATTCGACTGTACGGGCGGTGAGTCTTTCTCCGGCACACAAGATTCTTCTTTCCGATACTGTCGGCTTCATCCGCAAGCTGCCGCATAATCTTGTCGCGTCGTTCAAGAGTACGTTGGAAGAAGTCGTCGAGTCCGATATCCTGCTTCACGTTGTCGATATCAGCCATCCGTTGTTCGAGGATCAAATAGAAGTGGTGAACGACACACTCGAAGAACTGCAAGCCGCGAACAAACCGACGATTATCGTGTTCAACAAGATTGACAGACTTGAAGACCGGAGTATTGTTTCGCTTCTCGGCAAACAGTACCCGAATGCCGTTTTTATCTCCGCATCGCGTAGCATCAATCTCGGCTCGCTGCAAACGAAAATCATGGAATTACTCGACGCTAATATTGCCGAGCAGACGATGACGTTCAGCCAACATGATCATCGCATCATTTCACAGATCCATGACATGGCGGAAATTCTTGAGAAAACGTACGAAGGTGACGGAATCACCATCCGTTTCAGAATGAATAATATCCACGCAGACAAGCTGAAAAAGGCGCTGGCAAAACGAAATCTCAATTGAATTTCCAGTCTTTTGTGCGTACTATTCTTTTGCCCCTTACCACAAACATCGGAGTGCGTAACCTACTCTGACCTTTGCTACTGTTCTTTGTATGAACGTCAAAGAACGTACCTTTCCTCACACCAATCGCGGAGGTCGCCATGCGTTTCATCCTTGTTCCTTTTATCCTGATTTCAATCTTCCCTGTTGCGTTGCATGCACAGGGCGAAACCGCCGTACCGTTCCTCCTCATTTCGCCGTCGCCTTCGGCAAATGGAATGGGGAACATCAATACCGCAATCGTCTCTTCTGATCCAACAACAACCATTATCAACCCGGCACAATTGGGAATGTTCGGGCTGAATAACTTCCTGGCTGTATCAACGTTCTCAAACAAAACTGCCTTGCTCCCAAGATTCGAAATCAGCGATCTGACGTACGACGTTTGGGCTATTAATGCGGGATACAATCTGAGGGAATTGCTGGACGCCCCTTTTCCGATTGGAATCGGATTCGGGTATTCGAAGATTAACCTCAATCTTGGCACGTTTATCAGAACCAATCCAAGCGGATTGATTATCGGGAAGTTCCGGGCTGCCGAACAGGCAAACCAGTTCTCCGTGGCGTTCGGCGCGGAATATTTTGTCCGGGTAGGCTTGGGATGGAATTTCAAAAGGGTCGTCTCGGATCTCGGCTCGACCAGTACAGGCGGCTTCGGGCGTGCTGAACCGAAAGCAAACGACTTCGGATTGCTTCTTCAGGCTCCTGTGATGGACATACTGAAAAAAGCAGGAGTCGACAACATTAGCCTTGCCCCCGGCATTGAGCCGGTTGCCGACCTGACGTTTGGCTATACGCGCAACAACGTGAGTAGCAGGCCCGTGACGTATGCCAACCTCACTGAATCGGATCCGATGCCCCGCAGTACCACCATCGGCATCAGCACTGAAATCGGCGTGAAGATGAGGACTGAATCAACTGATCTGAGACTCCTCACGTTCACATTGGCACGTGGAGCTGAAGACTTGCTCGTGTTTCGCAATCAGGATGGAACGTTCGGATACCAATCAGGTTTGGGAGATATTTCATTCTTCAAGCATGTCATTGGCGGCCGGCTCTCCGACAACGAACGCCCTAACATTCACAAGGGTTGGCAGTTGAATTTCAGCGAGATAGTCTATCTCCGCGGCGGCTCGTTTACCGAATCCCCCAACTTCGGCGCGAGAAACTTCTCAACTTCGGGATTTGGACTTCGGCTCGGCGGCTTGTTAAAGCTCATAGGAGCAATCATCCCGGTACTGTCGGATGAACCGGTATTCTCATTCATTGCGCATCATGTCGATTTCGGATATGACCATGCAGAGTACAACAACCATGAAGTATTGGGCGGAACAACATTCAACTCCATCACATTCGTCGTGCGATAAGTTGTTCTCGTCGGACTGAGAGAGTAAGACTGAAAGAATAAGACTGAGAGAATAAGACTGAGAGAATAAGACTGAGAGAATAAGAGGGATGTTCAACGGAACATCCCTTTTTGTATCTTGTAACAGAACTGAGCACAAACAACGGAAGAATCATGCTGACCATCGCCATCGAAGCCGCAAAAGAAGCGGGCAAGTTTCTCAAATACAACGTCGGGCGTGTCAAGAACATCGAGATGAAGAAAGGCGAGGAACGCAACCTCGTCTCCGAAATCGACAAGGGGTCGGAAGAACGGATCATCGGCATCATCAAACGACACTACCCCAATCACGCCATCCTTGCTGAAGAAAGCGGCGCCAGTCCCGACTTGTCGGGATCGGACTACAAATGGGTGATCGACCCCCTTGATGGAACGACAAACTTCCTCCACGGCCTCCCTATCTTTTGTGTTACCATCGGCATCGAGTACAAAGGAGAGATTGTTGCAGGCGTTGTGTACGATCCGAATCTTGAAGAGCTGTTCACCGCCGAAAAAGGCTCCGGCGCATTCCTGAACGGTAAACGATTGCGGGTAACTTCTTCAACAACACTGATTGACAGTCTGCTTGTCACAGGTTTTCCGTATGACATCGCAGAAAATCCCGATAACGCTATCGGGCATTTTGTGAATTTTCTGATGGAGGCGAGGGGCATCAGGCGACTCGGTTCTGCGGCGCTTGATTTGTCGTACGTGGCGGCGGGAAGATTCGACGGGTTTTGGGAAGTGAACCTGAATCCGTGGGACATGGCTGCGGGGATACTCTTCGTGCGGGAAGCGGGCGGGCGCGTTACGGACTTTGCAGGCAACGAATCAACGATCTACAACAAACAGGTACTCGCCACCAACGGCATCATTCATGATGCGATGCTTGCGGTGCTAAGCAAGGGATTCAGCCGATAATCCAACCGGTACCGGAATCCCGACGAGTTCAAACGCAACACGCTCAGAAAATGTGAATCATATCCAGCAGTAAAAACATGAACATCGCAGCAAGAACAAGTCCGAAAAACGACGCAATGCCGATGAGCGCAAGGCGTTCTTTGGTTTTCTTTTCGTCGACCGTGCGGGGAGGGCGCGTCTTAACGACTATATCGCCCGTGACATTAGTTTGGCAGGCTAAACGCAGATTCTTGTCCACAGTCTTTGCAATGGCAAGATTGCCCGCAAGTGTCGCTTCTTCATCCTGGCCGCGGGGAGAAGCCCCTTTGCCGTCAACAACTTCTACGGCACACGTTCCGCAGAAATTATTACCGCGGCAGTTCAGCAGAATATCAAGTCCGCGATACGGCGAGACGTTGACTTGCTGCATGAGTGTGCGAAGATTAGTGTTGGGTTCTACGTCGAATGAACGGTGTTCGTTGAAGAATGTTACGACAGGCATGGTGGTGCGGCTCCGGATGTTGTGGTGGATTATCGTTCGTATTTCTTTTCCATGCCCGCGGGAACGTGGAACATGTAGTGGTTCAGGAATTCGATCTTGTCATCCTTTTCGTGAATATCCACCTGCAGCAAGTCACGCAACGAAATGAACCCGACCAGTGCCTCGCCCTCTACAACAGGAAGATGACGGCAGCTTGCTTGCTTCATCTTCTTCAGACAATCTTCGTACGTTTCGTCGGATTCTGCCACCACGATGTTTGTCGTCATCACGTCGGCCACCCGTGTCTGTGCCGGAACGAGGTTGCGCACGACGACACGGTTGATCACGTCCCGTTCCGAAAACACGCCCACCAACCGTTCCGCGTCGACAACAGGCAACGCGCCGATATTGTTCTTTGCCATGTATTCGGCCGCCATTTGCACCGATGCATCCTTGTCAATTGTTAGCAACGGGCGATGTTCAAGCAATTGTTTTATGATGGATGTCATGGCGAAATCCTCGTTGATATAGTGTATGAACAGTAAACAGTCATGAACTGAATTCGTATCAACTCAACAGATTACGACGACGGATAGAAATCAAGAGAAGTGGCCCTGTTCCCGAACCGGACAACCGACCTGCGACACGGGAGGAACCGACAATTCTGACGATGTGGCTACGAAGAAAATAGCTTAGAATCGGTAGAATGTCAACAAGGCAAGCCGACTAAAAAGGCCACCGCTTGACTCCACCCTCATCAATGTAAGAGGCAACTGTTGGCGGCGGCGTCACCGGGCGGTCGCCTATTTCGATCATCGCCGACAACCTGACGGCTGCAACATCCAGCACGTTCGATTTGTCTGTCCAGAATGTTGCGAGCAGATCGCCCTCTTCCACCTTGTCTCCTGCCTTCTTCGTGAGAACGATGCCCGCCTTCGGATCAATCACGTCATCAAGCTTTGTGCGACCTGCGCCTAGCTCAATCGCCAGCAACCCGATATCCATCGTTGCGAAGCCGGTGATATACCCTCCCCTTTTGCTGCGGACTTCCCGGCCATGGGCTGCCCGAGGATACGATTCCGGAGTTTCAAGATAAGAAACATCGCCGCCCTGCCGCTGCACAAGTTCAAGGAATTTATCGTACGCCTTTCCCGATGAGATCGCGGACTTGCATTTCTCAATCCCTTCGTCGATCGAGTCCGCCTTTTTGCCAAGCCAGAGCATTGCACCTCCCAGCACGAACGTTACCTCCATCAAATCCGGAACGTTCTTCCCCTTCAGGCATTCAACCGATTCAAGCACCTCAACCCAATTCCCGATGTTGCATCCGAGAGGCTGGTTCATGTCGGTGATAAATCCGATCGTCTTCTTCCCCATCGAGTTGCCGATGGAGACAAGTGCCTCTGCGAGTTTCACCGAGTCATCATACCGTTGCATGAAAGCGCCATTGCCGGTCTTCACGTCCAAGACAAGAGCGTCAATTCCTTCTGCAAGCTTCTTGCTCATGATGCTGCCGGCAATGAGAGGAATTGATTCCACGGTTGCCGTCACGTCTCGCAACGCATACATTTTCTTGTCTGCCGGAGCGATTTCTTTCGTCTGCCCGATCAGCACGAGGCCTGTTTCCGCAATAACGTTCTTGTATTCATCAATACTCAAGTCCGTTCGGAAACCGGGGATGGACTCGAGTTTATCCAGCGTGCCGCCTGTGTGTCCGAGGCCGCGGCCGCTGATCATCGGCACGGGCACGCCGCACGCGGCAACCATCGGAGCAAGAACCAACGACACCTTGTCGCCGACGCCGCCGGTAGAATGTTTGTCCACTTTCACACCGGGAATCATCGAGAGGTCAACGACAATTCCGGAGTGCAACATTACCTCGGTGAACGTGGCACGCTCTTCCACCGACATCCCGTTGAAGTACACTGCCATAAAAAAGGCGGACATTTGATATTCGGGAATAGTACCGCTGACGAACCCCGTGATGAACGAATGCAGTTCATCCTTCGACAGCGAGCCGCCGTTGCGCTTCTTGCGGATGAGTTCAACAGGTGTCATACCTCACTCCGACCTTGTGAAGTAAAGAAAGAATTACACGAGCGACAGCAATTGCGGAAAGCTGTCGATGAGATAATCGGGATTGTACCGCCGCAGTTGTTCAGGGGATAGCGAACCGTATGTGACGGCACAAGTGGCAACGCCGGCGTTTTTTCCGGCAAGAATATCATTATCGGTATCACCGACCATCAACGTTTCGTTTGCGTTCCACTGCTGGTCGGTGATGATCAAATTGACGATGAACGGATCGGGTTTGTACGGAATGCCGTCACTCCCCTGCAACTGAACGAAGAGTTCGGTGATGCCGAAATGATCGGTTGCCCGACGGATACCCTGTCCCTTTTTGGTTGAAGCAATCGCCATTCTCTTTCCCTGCAAATGGAGAATCTCGAGAGTCTCACGAACACCCGGAAAGAGCTTTGTCGTTTCGAGAGATCTGGGCCGGTAGTAATCGGAGTACATTTGAGCCGCCTCGGGAATGCGATCATGCAACTCAGCCGGAAGAAGCGTGGAGAACGTCTCCTCCAGCGTTTTACCGATGTACGGAAACAGCATTTCTTTGGGGACATTGTGCACGCCCAGTTGGTGCAGCACCCACACTTGTGCGCCCGCTATATCGTGTTTGGAGTCGGTCAGTGTTCCGTCAAAATCGAAAATGAGATTGTTAAAACCCATTTCTCAACACTCCACTTTCACGACAAACCGGCGTTTGCATTTCTCGCATTCCAATTCCACTGTTACCCAATTATTCCGTTCGTAGTATGAGATTTCCGCGAGCTCGCCGCCGCATACCTGCACAATGCACGATTTCAGATCGAGCCGATATGTTCTGTTTGAGGGATACGACGAGCGTTCCACTGCTATACCTCCCGTTCACGATATCGTTGGGCAAGCAACAACCCGATGATGGTTTTGCTATCTTTCAGTTCGCCGCGTTCCGCCATCTTCACGGCATCTGAAAGAGGAAGGAAATGAACTGTCATGGAAAGCTCGCCCTCCTCGCGCTTGTGCCCGTCTTCGGCCTGATGCAAATCCGTGGCAAGATAAATATGCAGCTCTTCATCACAGAATCCCGGCGTAGTATAGATGGATGTCAGCTTGTGCAGCGATGAAGCAAGCCAGCCGGTCTCCTCTTCGAGTTCACGCCGCGCGGCAGCCGCGGGATCCTCGCCCTTGTCCAGTTTTCCCGCCGGCAATTCCAGCACGTGTACTCCAAGAGGATAGCGAAGCTGGCGCACCATCATTACCATTCCGCTATCGAGCAGGGGCACGACAACGGCGCCGCCGGGATGACGGGCTATTTCCCGGACACCCGTGTTTCCGGACGGATATTCAACCTGATCCACTATCAGGTCGAATACTTTTCCCGTATACAACACATCACGCTTGAGGCGTTTCAGATCCATCAGGAGGAGGCTTTCATGTGAACGACACGCTGAGGAAACGGAATCTCGATATTGTGTTTGTTGAGTGCTTCATAGATTTGTTCCCGCAGGTCGCATTCAGCTTTGTATCGCTTCGTAAAATCCGATGCGCGGGCAATCAGGGTGAACTCAAGCGCCGAGTCGTTCATGGCTGTCAAGAATACATCGGGCGGAGGGTCGGCTAGAATATCGGGGTGATTTCGGGCAATATCGAGAAGAATCGACCGCACACGCGACGCTTCTGTTCCATACGCAACGCCCACCTTGACAATCGCCCGCATCTGATTGTGCGGATAGGCGAAATTCACGATACGGCCCTTGACGAGTTCTGCGTTGGGCACGACAATCACGTTGCTGTCAAAGTTCATGATCAATGTGGAGCGCAACCCGATTTGCTGCACGTCGCCAACCTGCCCCGTCGGCAGCTCAATCCGGTCGCCCACGCGGAACGGCCGGTCGGCAAGAATGACAAAGCCGGCAATCATGTTCGCCAGTGTATCCTGAGCAGCAAGCGCCACGGCAAGGGAGCCGACGCCAAGCGAAACGAGCAGACTTCCGATGTTAACGTCAAAATGGTCGAGAACAATAATCGCCGCCACCAACCCCACAATCAACCCGACAATCTTGGTCGCCAACGGACCTAACGTTCGCTTGAGCTGGGAAGCATCATCCGACACGCGGTCAAGCGACCAGTTGATCAACACACGGAGTATGCCGAGAATCACTCTGACAAGAACGAAGATACCGGCAAGATACACCAGTGTATCGGCGTAGCCGAGAATCTGCAACAAGGTGACATCGCCCGCATTTGTTGCTTTCCGGATCTCCTGAAGCCCGATGTGCAGCCCGAAAATGACCATCATTGACCTGACATTCCGTTGCAATGTCGCAACGACCAGGTCGTCAAGTTCAGTTTCTGTTTTGGAGAACACCTTCCGCGCGAACCAGCCCATCGTTCGCTTCACGAGCGATGAGAGGAACGTAAACACTACAACAATCACTACTGCAATAATGCTGTGGTAGAGCAGCGTGTTGTTCACGATATGTTCCAACCAACCGGACATTTCCATATTCCCTGCTTACAATGTTGTTGCCTGTGCCGCCGCATTGCCGCGGCTGCCGGGTTTTGTGACGGGAATGCCCTGCGTGCACATCGGGCATCCTTCCTGCTTGTATGCAACAACCTCCATGTAGAGCGTCGCAAACTGGCCACCCCCGGCCTCTGTTTCAAACTTCACCGTGCCGCCGCTCCGGTCAACAATGTAGCCGACACCGGCGACAAGCCCGCGTTTTTCTTTCACGATTTTGATGACTTCATGAACCGAACCGCCCGTGGTAACGACATCCTCGCACACCAACACGCGTTCGCCTTCAGCAATGTCAAACCCGCGGCGTAGTTGCATGGTGCCATCCTTTCGCTCGGTGAACATTGTCCTGATCCCCAGTTGACGGCCGACTTCCTGTCCTACAACAATACCTCCGAGTGCAGGGGCAACTACCGCATCGAACCGGCCTTTCCCGAAATGGGCGGCAATTGCACCGCACAATACTTCGGCGTGATTCGGATACTGGAGAACTTTGGCACACTGAAAGTATTGGGAACTGTGAAGTCCTGATGTGAGTTGGAAATGCCCCTCAAGCAGCGCCCCTGTTTGCTTGAAGAGGGAAAGAACTTCGGCTTGATTCATGCGTTGCGAATTGTTCGGAATTGTAGTTGCGGCAATTAGTTTGGATGAAACCATTGGCAATATACGAAGGATGGTTATGGATTTGCAAGAAAATGGCGGAGAGTCATCTGACATCCCCAAGAAAGAAAAATGGTGAGCTTCTCACTCACCATCGTTTCCCGAATTCTTCATGAGAGATTTCCGGCCTTTAGTTCAGCACTCCCTGCCGGTGAATAACGATGTCTTTCTCGCGAATCGTCCCCTGCGCCTGCGTCATTGCTGCACGAATCACATTGCGCAATTCACGCACGTTGCCCGGCCACGAATGATTGATCAGTTTACGAACAGCGCCCGGCTCCAATCCCGACACCGAAAGGTTAAATTCCCGGTTTGCCTCTTCAACAAAGTGAGTGGCCAGAACGGGAATATCGTTGTCACGCTCGCGCAGTGCCGGCAGCACCACCTCGTATTGACGGATAAGATCATACAACTGGGCATTGAATTTCCCCTGCCGGCTCAGCAGTTTCAAATCAGATGTCGTTGAAGCAATTAAATGTATATCGCACGGAACGGGGGCTCCTCCGTACCGGGGTTTGAATGTTTTTGTTTGAATAATACTCAGGATAGCCTCTTGCGCAGGCAAGGCAAGCCAGTCAATTCTGTCGAGATAAAGAGTTCCGAGATTTGCCTCCTCAATCTTGCCGATTTTCCGCGGTGCAACAGGCTTCCCGTCGCCGAAGAGCTCGGTTTCCATAATGCTTGGCGGATATGCCGCGCAATCAAACACTACCATCGGCTTTTCTTTTCTGCGTCCCGAGTGGTGTACAGCCCACGCAGCCAAGTCCTTGCCTGTCCCGGGTTCTCCAACAATCAGCAGCGGTTTGTCGTATGCCGAAATTTTTTGCAGCATTTCAACAGCGGCGGCCATCGATTCGCTTTCGCGAATAATGCTGTTCATGGAAAACCGCTTGTTGATATACTCCTTGAGATAGCTGAGTTCTTTTTGGAGAGTCTTGTTCCGTAAGGCAGATTCAATTTTGTAGGTTATCTCATCGTTGCTGAGGGGCTTCTGCAGGTAGTCTGTTGCGCCCATACGAATGGCACCAACCGCGGAATCCACCGAGCCGTAGCCTGTAATCATGATAACAATCGCATCCGGATCAAAGGAAACCACCTCTTTCAGCACCTGCAGGCCGTCCATTCCGGGAAGCCGTAAATCAAGGAGAAGTACAGAAGGCAATTCTTCCATATACTTCACCACCCCTTCTTCACCGCTGAGCGAGTAGGTTACATCATAGCCTTCAATTTCCAGAACATCCTTCAAGATGGCGCAGATTGCATCGTCGTCATCTATAATCATGACTTTCGTCATTAGAAGCCCTCGTGCGTGGAATAACGAAATAGGGGAGAGAAACTGCGAGCCAATATAACCAAAGAGGTGAAGTACTGCAAGAAGGAACCCCTGAAATCACCGTTTCATGTGTGCAATCTCACGGATTGCATCTTTATGCACAAACGACTATACTGGATTGAGATTGTCCCCGGACAGCCGTCAACAGAACTCATGTACTCCATCGTAATCCCAATCTACAACGAAGAATCGACTCTTCCCGAGTTGCGCAACAGGCTGGTAAACGCTACTGCGTCCCTCGACTCGGAATTTGAAGTTATTTTGATAGATGATGGAAGCGTTGACAACTCGTTCGAGTTGATGAGGGAAATCCATGCCCTCGATGGCCGTTTCAAGATACTCCGGCTTTCGCGCAACTTCGGCCACCAGATTGCCATTTCGGCGGGAATGGATGTGGCACAGGGAGATGCCGTTGTTCTCATGGATGGCGATTTGCAGGACCCTCCCGAGCTTCTTAGCCAGATGGTTGCAAAGTGGAAGGAAGGCTACCAAGTCGTTTATACTGTCAAGAAAAGCAGAAAAGAGGGGCGCCTCAAACGGTGGGCATTTACGGCCTTCTATCGAGTTCTCTACGCAGTCTCCTCAATCCGAATCCCGATGGATGCCGGAAATTTCTCGCTTCTCGACAGGAGGGTTGTCGAGGTTCTCCGACAGATTCCTGAGCGGCACAGATACATCAGCGGATTGCGTGCCTGGGTTGGCTTCAAGCAAATCGGAATCGAATACGACCGCGGAGCCCGTTTTGCCGGCGAGCCTCAAATGTCTATTGGGAGGCTGTTTTCGCTGGCTTTTGACGGGATTTTCTCGTTCTCGAACATTCCGTTACGATTCGCCACGTTCGTCGGATTTGCGGCAGCGGCGGTTTCGTTTGCCGGCGGGTTGCTTGTCATCTATGAAAAGCTCTTTACCGATAAGGCGATTCTCGGGTGGGCTTCGACAATTGTGACTATGACGTTTCTCGGCGGGTTAACCCTGATGACTCTCGGCATCATCGGCGAGTATATCGGCAGGATCTATGACGAAGTGAAGCAGCGGCCCTTGTACATTATCAGCGAAGCACTCGGATTCGAGCAGAAGAATATCACATCAACGCCGCGTAGTGTTGCCCCCTTGATCGAGATCAGGTCAAACTAACACACTCCCGCGACACAGCATACGGGGTTCTGCATTATTCGTACGATGCCGCTTCTTCCTGCGGAATTGGACGATACTCACGATGCACTTTTTTCGCTCCAATGAACCGCCACACAAGCCTCCACATTCCCCTCCACAAAATTCCCATATCCATCCAGAACGACCTGTTGACAGCGTAGAATCCCTCGGAGATAATCTGTTCTTCCTCGGTTGTTTCGTCAACTTCGTTTGTATCAAGAATGCTGATAACTCCCCCCTGACACTTCAACCGGGTACGCCGGTACTCTTCGGTGATGGAGAATGCAATCTCGGGATCCATCGGCCTGTTCCCGACAATCATGATGTCGCCTTTCATGACATTCAGAAGGTTGCCGATGCGGGAGATGAGGTGCGGCAGTTTTGTCAAGGGGTCGGGGTTGTGACCGACGGGACGCTTCGTAAGGTCGGCGGGCCCGATATAGACAAGATCAAAAACACGCAAGCGGAGTTTGCCGAATGCAAGCTGATGCGGATCGGGGGCAATGCGTTTTACGCGCGTAATGAGGGGAAACCTGAGAGAAACCATTAGAACAAGGAACAACACGGCAAGTAGAGGGATCAGGAGCAGAAACAAGACCAACGCGATGAACCTGTTCGAGAGCAGATAAAATCTGTACCCTCTCTTCGGCTGTTCAATTTCGAGAGCGGCAAGCTTGTCTTCAATCGTCAGAAAAGATTCCCTCTTTACATCAATCATCATGTTGCCTTGCAATATCGCTTCGCTCACATGAGTCTGCGGTCCGACGAACGTACTTGAGAGAACGACGGCATTCTGCAGTTTGGCCCCGACATCCACCATCACGTCGTGTCCGATAATGGTTCCCTGACCGAGGTTTACCCCTTTGCCGATGCGGCACCGATCGCCAATGACAAGAGGTGCCTGAAACGCAACGTGGCTTGATGAGCTGACGCCCTTTCCAATCCACACACCGGGCTGTAACTCGATTCCGGGAATGTTGATGCCGGGATACTTTCGCTCGAGAATTTCCTTCTGAACATCAAGGTATGGCTTCCAACCGTTAATCCGCATCAGCGGCCCTTCCGTTTCGAGGCCAAACAGATTTAGGGCGACATTTTGGCTGGCGAGCCAGCATGCCTGCAGAAGGTTGTAACCGGCAACATCCGGCAGAAGTTCAATCACTTCGGGCTCAAGGAAGCAGATGCCGGAATCGACCATTTGCAGATTGCCGACAAGATGCATACGGGTGCCGACCGAATGAATCCGGCTGTACTCGTCGAATACGACGGTGAGGCCTTGAACAGCTTCCCGTGTTGCCGTGCAGAGGAATGTGGCATCGGCCCGTTTTGACCAATGGAACTCCAACGCTTCACGCAGGTCAATATCTGTGACAATATCTGACGAGATGATAACGAGGGTTTCATTCTCAAAGAGATGCTTCATATGCCGGAGGGCATTCACAAAACCGAATGGCGGACGCTCGAAATGATAGGCAATTGTTGCGCCCCACCGGGCGCCATCGTTAAAGTACTCTTCGACACGATTCGACATGTGGTTACAGCTCATCCTGATGGTCTTGATACCATGTCGGACAAACCACTCAACCTGATGCTCCATAATCGGTTTGTTGACAATCGGAAGCAGCCCGACAGGGACCTGGTACGTCAGCGGCTTGAACGACTCGGAAACAGCCGAAGGAAGGATAATACTTGTGACATTGTTCTTCATGTTACCGGCGATGGGCTAGAATGTCCTTGTATGCAAGTTCTTCCGATTCATACATCTCAAACACATTGTGCAGGTTCATCAATTTGAACATCCGTCCGATTTCAGGGCGCAGATCAACCAGCGCAAAGAATCCGTTGACCGATTGCATATGCTTCCGGGCATTCACCAAGGCCCCAACACCGGAGCTGTCAACAATCTTGATTTCCCGCATATTCACGATAAGAATCGGACCGACTGCGGCCGGCAAAGCTTGCACAAGTCTCAGAAATTCATCGGCATTTTCAAGTGTCAGCCGCGGACCGGGTTCTATCACGGTCAGTCCTTTCTCCGTAAGTTCTCGGATGGAAATCATGGCTTACAGTACCTTGGTCACGACCAGAGTGAGATCATCTGTCGGAGCAAGCGAGTTGAATCTTGCAAGATCGGTTTTGACACAATTGAGAATCTTTTCCGCAGTCTCGACCTTGCCTCGTTGCACAAGATGTATCAACCGTTCCTCGCCATAGGCTTCGAGCTTCTTGTTGCGATGCTCCGTGACGCCGTCAGTGAAGTACACCACAACGTCGTCCGTTTGAAGCTGCACCGAATGTTCGCTGAATCGCTGCACCGGATCGACGCCGATGAGTGTTCCATCAGAATACAACCGGATCGCATCCTCGCCATCTCCCCGAATGACGATCGGAGACACATGACCTGAACCCGTGTACGTGAGGATCTTTGTCTCCGGATCGAACAACGCATAGAACATTGTGAACAACTTGCGGGATGACACCGCCTTCTTGTGCAGGATGGTGTTTATCTTCGTCATAACAGCCGAAGTTGACGGAGTCTCACGCGTCAGAAAATGCGTTGTGGTGCGCAGCAGGTTTCCGAACAGCGCTGCCGGAACTCCTTTCCCTTCTACATCTGCAACAACAATTCCCATCTTCCTGCCTTCAACAAGGATCAAGTCGAAATAGTCTCCTCCAACAAACTCAGCCGATTGCGTGTATGTTGCAATAGAAAGTCCACACGAATGCGATGGAGGGATGGAGGGAAGAAGGCTTTGCTGAACGGCGATTGCATGACTTATTTCATGTTGGTGCGCAACATGTTGTCGCCCCAAGGAAGAAGAAGAGAGTTTCAACCCGAATATGGCCGCAAGCTGATTCGATAGTGCGTGAAGCCCTGCCCTGTCCGAGGGGAGAAGCCGCTGGTCGGGTCGATCGAAGGCAATCAGCCCGATCGGTGCGCCCTGCCAGATTAAGGGAGTAAGGAGGAGCCCGTTGGCATAATGGGTGCGACGACGCTGTTCCGAAGCAAGTACAGCGAAAACCTTCTCTCCCCGTTCGCGCACAGAACGCTCAAGGCGTTCCACAGCTTCGGAAGCATGGAGATGCTTCGTGTACAGTAAATCGGAGGAAACGGCAAAAAGTCCGGCATGTGCCTCAAGAACAGGCAACAAGTCATCGAGTACCTCACGCATAACGGCGTACCCGTCATTGAGCCCGTTCACTTTGTCGGAAAGCTCAATAAACGCCCGCCCCTTGTTCAGCCGTGAGGAGGGAATACTGTGGTGAACCGCTGAAGACTCTTGAACAAGGCTCATAATTGCACCTCGTTGCATTGCACATGTATTTGTGGTGAATTGCCGGTTCTCATGTCCATTCACAAGAGAACCCTCTTGCCCGGCTTTGGCACATGGCGATGCCGAAGCGAGCACGCGGTTTATTTTGAATAAACAAGTTTGAGTGTCAGGCATGAAAGATCGTCATGATTGAATTCCGCAAACGATTGTGACACCTTCAGGCCATTAAGTTCAATACGCTCCGAGTTCTCCTCGACCAACTTGAATCCCGAATCTGCAAAGTACTTCAACCACTCCGGACGCTGTATGCGGTTGAAGTATTGGACATCATTCTGAAAGCAGAGGCGCCACACCGTGTTGGAATACCGCAGGTAGTTCTTGTTGTACGGCATGGTACTGTCATACAACGTCAGGTGATCGCCAAGATCGACAAGATGAATTGCCAGCCCGCGGGGATTCAGAACGCGATGACATCCCTTCATGAACTCCGGGATGATTTGTTTCTCCACATGCTCGAGCACGGAACAGCTGAAAATCAAGTCAAAGTAACCGTCGGGGAATTGTTCAAGGGAACCAGTCGGGCTGAGCACGTACTTGTGTCCAAGCAGCATATATGCTTCTTCAAATGTCGTCGCCTGAAGTACCTTGTCCAGCAGGCCGTGTACGCGTACCTTTTCTACATCCGTCATCGGAATGGTCTGATCGACGATGTCAGAAAATTCCTTGAAGTATTGATGAAACGCCGGGAACTGACGGTTATCCCACACGTCGAACAAGTATACTTCCACGTCATAGAAAAGGCGGAGAATCGTGGACTCCCAATGCAGCCATCCTGTTCCCAACTCCAGAAGCCGGTCTCCGTTTTTGACTGCGTTATGTTTGCGCACCTGACTGATTATCTCCCGGGCACGATCGACGTACACTTTCGGCAATCCTGCCGTAGCTCTCCTTTTTGCGCCAACCGTATTTCCAAGGTGGCGGTAGATTTTTTTTGTTTGACCGGAGGCAGAGAAAAGCTTGAGCGCTCCTGCGGCAATCATGTAACGAACCATTGAGAATCCCCTCTAATAGAGTTCAGTGTAGCAAAACAGTGAGTTTATGTAGTCCCCCGAATACGCTGCCAGAGTGTAATGATAATGAACAGTGGATTGCCAATCAGGTATCGCTTTGCGAGGCGGCGCGGTTCCATGCGAAGTCTCCACAACCACTCGATCCCAAGTTCGCGCCATGCGACAGGCGCACGGGGAATCCGTCCGGAAAAAAAATCAAATAATCCTCCTACAGTGACTACTGTGGTATTACTCGCAGCCTTCAAGTGTTGCCACGCCCAGCGTTCCTGCAACGGGCTTCCCATCCCGACAAGCACAAGACACCTGCCGATTGTTTTTACGTGTTCCACAATTTCTCTCGATGATGCGTCGTCCAGGTAACCGTGATGGATATACGGAATGCGAAGTCCGGGCGTATCGCGCATCAGGTTCCGGGCGCATTGTTCGGCAACGCCCGGCTCCCCGCCGATAAGAACCATCGGAAGGCCTTTCTCCGCGGCTGCCTTGCAGAGAAGAGGAAGCAAGTCGGTTCCGTTGAGGTTATGACGCAAGGAAATACCGAGAAGCGAGCCTGCAATGCGAACACCAATACCATCGGGCAAAACCAGATCGGCAAGTGTCAATTGACGAGCAAAATCGGAATTGAATGCCGCAAGATTGAGCGCATGAGGATGAACAATATACACCATGCGCGCTTGCTGTCCGTTGTGTGCTTCAGTTATTGCCGTTAAGGCTTCGTCTATTGTGATGTTATCAACATAAGCGGAGACCACACGGGGCCGGGGCAAGGAGCGTAATCCACTCCGAGGCGCCAGCACACGCGCTATCATTGAGCGTATCAGCACTGCAATTTTGCTTCCTATCGATTGGTTGTCGAGCAACCGCTGCTCCTCAACCGCCATATCGCCGTAAGGTATGCCCAGATACACACGGGCTTCAACCGGCGAAACCCAGCCCCGCGGCCTTCTTGCAGAAACGCGTGCCCCTACGAGCGGCGACTTCCTCACCATTACATCGCGAAGGCGGGCACGAGGCAGCAAGCCATAGCTGTCGCGCGGCTCCCCATCTTCCATTCCCGTTCGAGTCGGATTCAGCAACTCGTCTATTTCTGTTTCGGCTGGACTCTTTCCCACCGCTTACGATGCTCCCTTTGCAGTGACCACCGCTTTGACCGTTTGCAAGAGGATTTTGAGATCCGAACGGAGAGTTCTCTTGTGAATGTACTGGACGTCGAGTGTCACCTGTTCTTCAAACTGGATCTGATTGCGTCCACTCACCTGCCAAATGCACGTGATACCGGGGAGAATATCGAGCCGGTAGTGATGGCGGTTGTTGTAGAGGGCTACTTCGCTGGGCAGCGGCGGACGCGGCCCGACAAGTGACATGTCGCCCTTCAGTACGCACCACAACTGGGGTAATTCATCAATGCTCAGCTTGCGGATAATCCTGCCGACCGGGGTGACGCGCGGATCGTTTTTCATCTTGAAGATCACACCGTTCATTTCGTTGTGCTGCATCAACTTGGACTTCAAGTCCTCGGCGTTGAGAATCATGGATCTGAATTTGTAGAACTTGAAGGTTTTTCCCCATTTACCGACGCGTGTTTGTGTGAAAATCACTGGCCCTCCATCCTGCAACTTGATGGCCAACGCTGTAATAATAAAAAAGGGTGACAGCAAGATCATGCACACGATCGATCCGACAATGTCGAACAATCGTTTGACCGGAGCCCGAAGCGCAACAAACAGACTCCAAGTTTTGATCTTGGTTCTCACCATGATTGTGCGGTACAGTCGCTTCAATGCCATACGCACCGATGGTGGATAAGTAACTGTTTTCGTTGCCGCTGCCATTTCCGGCTGCAGCAAGTCTTCGCGTGATTGAAGTCCAAGTGTATCTTCTATGTTATTCGACAGCATGATACCCCCCGTCATATCATTGCAATAAACCAAAAAAGACTTACTACCGCTCGGTGCGCATCCACACCTTGTTTGTTTTTCCGGCGAGCATGGAGACGTACACGCCGACTTTCCAGATGAGGTAGTGCGGCAGATACAGAAATGCCAGCAAGTTCCTCGGATGCACACGTGCAAGAATCAACCCCAAAATGCAATGGATGGCAATCATACCGATAACGGACCACCATCCCCACAACATCCATTGTGTCAACAAGAGGCCGTACGAATCAAGAGCCACATTAACAAGAACGAACCCCGCAGCGCCAAGAAACAAAATGGCCAGTGGTGGAAATGCCGCATCCAACGCGGCTTCGAATGTATACAGGCTTTTCCTCTTCCATGCCTCTTTCATTAGAAGAGGAACCCGGTTCTTCATACTTGCAAAGCGCCCGCCTTCCCATCGAATCCGCTGCGTTTTGGCGTTCGAAGAATCTTCGGGCATAATTGCATACACAATCGGTTTGGGATTGAAGTGGATTTTTTCCCCTTGCCGGACGAGTTCCATTCCCATATCCAGATCCTCTCCCAATGACGTCTCATCCCATTTCATCGTGCGAAGAACGTCAACCGAAAAACACATGCCGTTACCTTTGAGCGGAACCGAAAAGCCGAGCGCGGCTTTGCCTAACGGCCTCACGTAGTTCTGAAGGGCAAAAGCAATAAGCATGAGTTGAACACGCCAAGATCCTGCGTTATCAAGAACAAGGTCACTGCTCTGCACAATACGATGCCCTTCGTCCAGCGAGATATTCATCTCGTGCAGGAAATCCTTGCTGATAACAGAGTCGGCATCGACGAACACACAGGCGTCGTAGCCGGGCGCGGGAAGTCTCTCCAGTACCTGAGGGATGATCCAATTGAGTGCATAGCCTTTGCCTTTATTGGTCGGATCGGACCGTTGGAAGACAATAGCACCGGCACCGAGAGCCAGTTTCGACGTTTGATCAGTACAGTTGTCCGCAACAACAATCACGTCAAACAACTCTCGCGGATATGCGATTTCGAAAGCGCTACGCAATGTTCCTTCAATAACCTTTTCTTCGTTATGTGCAGGAATGATGATGGCGAACTTTCTCTGTCTCGAAGGCTGGGCCTTCTTCTTTGCCGGAATGACAAAAGGAGCCAGTGTCAAGAGAATGAGATACAGAGAAAGGAACACCGCCATCAACAGAAAAGGCGCCTGAAGTACGACAAGAACAATTTCCATTATGAACAATACCCATGTAGTGGCAAAGAACTTTGCAATCAATATGCCAACGGGCACCCCCTGAATTCCACCCCAAACTCCATAAAATGTGCGTCGTTGTGTGGAAGAGACTGAATAGCGTGTAAGAATTATCCACTCTTCGGGCTGCACCCGGCATATCGTGTCGCGTTATACCTGTTACCTCACATTGTATCGAGGCCTTCTGCCAACAATCTGTTTCGTCACAGACCACATCCAGCGGACTCCCTTTTCCGCGCCTGATAGTTTGAAATTCAAATACAAGGCGTCAGCCCGATTCGAAATTAGAGTGCGTCGAATCTGAAACAAATCTCTGAAAAACGACCATGGCCCGTAGTTCGTCGCGAAAGCGCATTGGTACCCCGACTTCCGGGCAAAAGCGGCAACGCGATCGTCAACTTCACCGTATGGGTAGGCGAAGTATCGGACCGGCTTGCCTAACAGCTTTTCGAGGATTTGCTTTGAGTGATGAAGTTCCTCGGCAAGCTCGTCGTCCTTCAACAGGGGAAGGGACCGGTGGCTCCAACCGTGCGATCCGATCTCGATTCCAAAATCCCTGATCTTGATGATTTCGTCTTCCTTCATCAATCTCGCCTCTGCCATATTGTAAGGCAGATCCCACCAGTTGTTCTGGCGGGAGAAATCGCTGATAACAAAGACGATAGCTGAAAATCCATACTTGGCCAGCAACGGTGCGGCGTTTTCAAGAGTATCAAGGTAACCGTCATCGAACGTGATCACCAGCGGTTTCTTCACGGGCGGGCCCTGATGGTTGGGGTTAAGTAAATCGTCAATCGGCAGAGTATGATATCCATGATGTATGAAATACTGGAGTTGTAGCTCGAATATCTCTGTGCTGACAATATAGTCGTTCCCGGCATTCACTTCTTGCGGCTTGCAGATGCGATGGTACATCAAAACGGGGACGTGCATCATTGCAGGAAAATGTCCGTTCTTGACGAGATTTTCATTGTGAAATCCGTTCTTCATAAAAGTGATTGCTGTTCTCCCCCGACTTAGTTAGCTGTGGCGGATTTGCGCGGTTGTTTCTCGCACAACTGCCCGCCGACATGATCTGAAATTCGTTGGTTGTTTGGTGCTGAATTTTTACTTGTCACTTGTCGAGATTCAACGACGGACTGAACAACCGATTTAACGCTGCTCACGAACCCATCGAGGGTTTGTTCTTCCTCAATATATTTGCGTGCCGCCCGCCCCATGCGTTCAACCTCGTTCGGATTGTTCCACAGATGCAGGATTGCTTTGCGAAGCTCGACCGGATCGCCAACAGGCACGAAAAGCCCCGTTACGTCTTCCCGGATGACATCAACCTGCCCGCTTGTACGCGAACAAATAACAGGTTTGCCCATAGCAAAAGCTTCAAGGATACATGTAATGCCGTTGTCAGTATCCGATTGGAGTAATGGTATGACCACAAAACGGGATCGTGCATAAAGCTCACGCAACTCCAAAAAGTTCCTTCTTCCCACCGTCACATTCGGAGGCAGTTCGTCCAGAGAATCGACAGCCGTTACCCAGCGTGAGCGTTTGCGATGCAACGTTCCGGCGGCAATGTGGCAGGCCATATCAAGTCCGCGCATGGCCTCTAAGAACGTCGGGAAGTCGCGCATTTCGCTGCCCACGGAACAGATCATGTCCGTTTCCCGGGGAATCGGTCGAAAGAAATTTTGGTCAACAAAATAGTGAACAAAATCTATCTTTGCCACAGGCACGTGAAGTTTGTTCACAACAAGCGCCCGTTGCACCGTCGACCACATAATCAGGCGTGTAATGCGGGAGTGCGCAAGCCTGAGGAGAATAGCCTTGATGCCCCTTCCGGGCCAGCTGCACATTGCGACATGAGGAACCGATTTTCGGCCTGTTATTTTGCAGAGCAATGCAAAAGAAAATGCAGCCCGTTCATACCACGATAAGACCACATCATACTCTTGATGGATAATATACGCCTCGATTATTTGTGCCAATTCCGTCGGCAGAAAGCGGTAGAATGCACGTCGTATTGCAGGAGCCTTTTCGAGCATTCTGCTGTCCAGGATATCTGCATTGAATTCGTCACGAAAAATTGACGCCCGGGGCGTCTGATTACTCTTTTCAAGCCGCCGCAACTCCTCTTCCGGCGGGCGGTGAATATCATAGAACAACGCCAGAACTTTCAGGCGTCTGTCATAAGCCATATAGTAGTCCCCCTACATACCTGCATAGATCAACGCAATACATGCACAAACCCACAAGAGCACAGTCATCAGAATCGGAGGATCTGAAGTCAGAACATCCGTCGGCTTATCTGTTGCCGTTGTCGTGTGAATAAGGTACAGGTATCGAAACACTCCGTAAAGAACAAACACCGTAGTGTAGATTAACTTGTCGGTATTGAACAGATGTACTGTACGCGGTGCAACTGTGTAGAGTGCATACGAAATCACCGTCCCCGCGGCAGCAATAGTCAACATCTGATCCACAAAGCTTACCCGATAGAGTTGTAGTACCTTCCGTTCCGGAAAAGTCGAATCCGGCAGATGCACCAGTTCACTGCGTCGTTTCGCAAAGCCCAGAAATAGCGAAACGAAGAGCGTACACAGCACAAGCCAAGTCGACACTTCCACGCGAAGGGCGTACGCCCCGCCGATTACACGCATCATGAAGCCCGCGGCAATAACAAACACATCCAGCAGAACAACATTCTTCAGTTTGAAGGAGTACGCAAGATTCATGACAAAGTACACCACGACAACCAGCGCAAACAGATGATCCATCCCGGACAGAATTGCGCCGCTGCAGATAAGCAACACACTCATCAGAACGAACGCCTCAACAAATGAAACCGATCGGGCAGCAATCGGGCGATTCTTCTTTTCGGGATGAGAGCGATCAGCCTCAACATCCGCCACGTCATTGACGACGTACACCGCGCTCGCCGTGAGGCAAAAAGTGAGAAACGCCATCATTGACGTTACAACCGGCTCGAATTCAAAGAGCTCCTTTGCAAAAACGAGCGGGACAAAAACGAAGAGGTTTTTGATCCACTGCTTCGGTCGTATCAATGCCACATAGGCCGATATTCTTGCCTTTCCCCCTCCGCTGTGCGCTAATTCCGACATTCTTCTGTTTGTTGAGAGGCGGAAATTTACAGATGCTTTTCGACTTGTGCAACAACATACTCCGGCGAGAGTGTGTTCATGCACGTCACCGTCTTGTCGCATCGGGAACGATAGCACACAAGGCACTCAATATCGCTGTATAGCACATCACCCTTCCCGAAAACGTCCAGTTCCCAGGGCGAAGTAGGGCCGACAAGCACAATAGTCGGCTTTCCCAATGCAACACCAATGTGCATACCCAGACTGTCAGACGTAAGCATCACGTCAAACAAATTGACGATACCGCCGAATTCCATCAACGAGTTATTGCAACCGGCATCCGACACTTTACTGCCAACAGACTTCAGAATTTCCTTATTGAGTTCAACCTCTTCGGGCCCGCCGACAAGAACGATACCGAGATCGGGATGCTTCGCCTTGATGAGATCGATAAACCCGACGTATCCTTCAAAAGTCCATTTTTTGTACTGCCAGCGTCCGCCACCACCCGTATTCAAGCCAAGAATTTTCTTTGCTCCTTTGAGAGCTTTGTTTTCGCCCATGAATCTCTTCGCCACATTCTCCGCACTTCCATTGAGCACAAGTTGAGGCGGAAGAGTGGGAAGATCGAGATCGCAGATCTCGTACATGATGTGCTGGTAGGTTTTGCGATTGGCCTTCTTGCGCTGGTCGTTTACGCCCATCACCCACCATTCGTGTGAGCGCTCATTTACCGGCTGAACTCTGCCGGCGGTGTCACAAACAAAACCGGCCCGTTCCTTACATCGCGCCATTGAGTGAATAGCAGCACTGTGCTGATCCGCATCAAGGCAAATTCCAAGATCGAATTCCTCGTTCTGCAGATACGCGGCATACTCGCCTTCCGTTACGAGAATCCTATCGACATGCGGATTGCTGTGAAGCAGCGGTGCGGCACTTGATTTTGTT
>JAHBUR010000034.1 GCA_019637975.1 Bacteroidota bacterium
CCGCGTGTGTTGAAAGCTGCCCGACGCAAGCCATTGTGTTCGGCGATCTTGCAGACGAGTCGAGTGAAGTGGCAAGGCTGGCTCGTGCAAGCAATACATTCCGGTTTCTTGCGCGGCTCGGCTCGGAGCCGAAAGTGTACTATCACTCTGAAAGGCATTGGGTGCGTGCAATGGCCGGGAGGACTCTCTCACGCTTGCAGAAGGAGGAAGTTCATGGATAAGCAACTCATTCCGAGAGGATTGCGTCGCACATCATTCAAGAGGTTTGTGACGTGGATTGCTCCGTGGACATTGCTGTTGTGTGTGGGATTGTATGCCATCTACCTCTGTCTGTGGGAAGGCTTGCATCACACGAATATGGACAACCGATTTGCCTTCGGGCTGTGGATTTATCTCGACCTTACTGTCATTGCCCTCGGCGCAGGGGCGTTCTTCACCGGCTTTCTGCTGTACATCCTGCGACGGCATGAACTCAAAGCGGTCATTAACAGCGCTGTCGTGTTGGGATTCATCTGTTATAGCGGCGCCGTTGCCGTACTCGCCGTGGATGTCGGTCAGCCGTTGCGGGCGTGGTTTACGTTCTGGCATCCGAACACGCACTCAATGCTCACCGAAGTCACGTTCTGCCTGACGGCATATCTTACAGTGCTCGCAATCGAGTATCTGCCTGTCGTCCTGAAAAACAGAAAACTGCGGCAAATACCCCGCTTTCTTGTATTTGAGTTTGAGTTGCACAAAGTCATGCCCGTGCTCGCCGGAGTCGGGACGTTTCTCTCGTTCTTCCATCAAGGATCGTTGGGAGGATTATACGGTGTGTTGCGCGGCAGGCCGTTCGCGTTCAGGGAAGAACTCGGCATCTTCCCCTCAACCTTCTTTCTCTTCATCATTTCCGCAGTGGCGGCGGGTCCCGCTTTCGTGATGGTGACAACGTGGCTCGTGCAGAAGATTTCACGCAAACAGTTGGTGAAACCCGAAGTGTTCAAGCTTCTCGGCAAAATCTCCGGCATCATGCTGATCGTGTATGTGCTGCTGAAAACAGTCGACACACTTGTGTGGATCAACAGCACATCCCCTGCAGCGGGATTTCCCGCCTTTGAATACTATGCAAGGAAATCCTTCGGCACGTGGATTTTGTTTTCGGAAGTCATTCTGCTCGGACTCATCCCCGCGCTACTTCTGTTAAGCAGGAAGATGAGAGAGAAGTCCGGATTGCTCGTCCTCGCGGCATTCCTGACCTGTTGCGGCGTCATGCTCAACCGATTTGTCATGACGATTCAGACGCTTGCATTGCCGACACTGCCGTTCGACGAATTCCTGTCGTACGTTCCGAGTTGGCAGGAAGTCGCGACATTCGGCGCCGTGATAGCGTACGGCGTGCTGCTGTATTCATTCACGTTCAGATATACGACGCTGTTCCCGGAAGAACGGGAAATCATTCAATCGTAAAAGGAGAAGCCTCATGTTTCCGTGGGTTTATGAATTTCAATGGAGTGCCGCACATATCATTTTTCTTTTCGCGTTCTTTAGCGTGGCGGTTGTCATTCTCTCGGCAGTGACAATTGCTGCGATGCGTGCCTATACGCATTTCAAACATCGCAGGGAAGAGAAGATTATGTGGGAAGCTGATTTCAAGGATCTGCCGAAACTGGCGCGAGTCTGCCGCCATGAGCTCACGGGAGAAGTCAAACACAGAACCTGCGACAACATGTTCGAATGCGGCTCATGCGATGTGCACCCGACTTTTCTTGCGCGACACAACCCCGACTTGTCGGAAACGAACGTCGAGCCGACGGTGTTTGGATTCAACATGCCACCTCACAGGCGTTACCACCGCGGGCATACGTGGGTAGAAAATGAAGGGAATGGCTTCTACAAGGTCGGCCTGGATGATTTCGCCTCGCGCATGATAGGAAATCCGGACGTTGTAGAACTGCCAAAACCGGGCGAGCAGTTGCAGACGAACGGCACCGGCTGGCTCATGAAGAAGCAGGATGCCACGTTGCGCATTCTCTCGCCGATTGACGGTGAAGTAATTGAACGCGGCAGCCCCGATAAGGGATGGTTCCTGAGACTAAAGGGTGAAGAAACCGAGCAAGCAACAAGTCACCTGCTGAGACGTGAAGAAATCCGTCCCTGGATACTGCGCGAACTCGAACGTCTGCAACGCTCGCTTGCCACCGGCGGACTCGGTATGACACTCGCCGATGGCGGTGAACTGATGCCCGACATATGGAAACAGGCCCCCGATGTTGATTGGGATGGGGTGTGGGGCGAAATGTTCCTGCAGGGATAATTCTCGTTTGTCACACAAAAGAAGGGAGTCGAAGAACCGCGTGACTTTCAAGTGGGTTTGTCATCGTCGGATGCTTTGATTCCCTTCTGTTATCATGTACCGAAGTGTTCACCGTTAACTACCGTACGACACTCATTTTCTTCACTGTAACGTTCTCTCCCGTGTTGAGCCTGTAGAAGTACACGCCGCTGGGGACTGTCAGCCCGTTTTTGTCGCGACCGTCCCATAACACTTCATGTCTGCCTGACGGGAGATTCTCCTCAACCAGTGTCCTAACTTCCTGGCCCAGCGTATTGAACACGCGGAGCGTTACATGCCCTCGGTCCGGGATCTCGAACACAATTCTTGTCTGCGGATTAAGTGGATTCGGATAATTCTGATCCAGCATGAATGACAACGGGCTTCTTTCCTCCACTGTCGTGACGAGATCAACCCTGACGCTTTCGAAGTAGTGTGTTCGGCCGTCAAGATCAATTTGTTTCAGGCGATAGAACCACGTCCCTCGCTGAGTTGATTGATCGGTGAATCGGTAGAATCGCGGCTCGAGCGTCGTCCCGTGACCCGGGGTGAAGCTGTTTGGAATCGTGAAGAAGTTCGTTGGGGTATCCGGTGACTTCTGAATCTCAAAACCGTAGTTATTCGTCTCCGAGAGCGTTGTCCATTCCAGGCGAACAACTCCCGGCTCAATGACGCCGGCAGAGAAACTGCCGAGTTGGACGGGAACGGGATTGTGATTCAGCAAAGCCACAAGCCGGAGGTCGAAGCCAAGATCGTTGCTGGCAATATCGTACTGATGTACTTCCACCGCCAGTACGTTTCTTCCTGCAACCAACACTGAAGGGTTAATGGAAGCTGTGTAAAATATGTTTTCATCGTCACCGCTGACAAGGCCAACGGCAAGTGTGGAATGCGCTATTGTTCCGGCCGGCATATTCGTGCGGAATACTTCCGTGCCGTTCAGATATACAACGGCGCCATCATCTCTCAACACATCAACCACCAAATCGAGAACCACGGATGGATCGGAAATGTCGAAGGCATGGCGGAAGTATGTAGTGATGTGACGGTTGCCCGGTGGGCCTGCGTTAATTTCGGTAATTTCTCCGTCGTCACCGAAACCGAGCCGCGCCGGCCCGGACGCCCACGATGTATCGTTGAATTCCGGCATTCGCCACGCCGTACCCTGATCGGAGTTGTCATCAAGATACTTCCACACTGATCCGACAGGAAGTAAAGCAATCTCGTTTGCTCTGATTCGATAACGATCGACGAGAGTACCTCCACCCTCAACGGAGTGGAATTCAAACACCATGCTATCCTGGTCTGCTGTGATCAGCATGGCTCCGTGATTGGCATTGTAGCGAACCATGCTGCCTACAATCGGGTTGCTGATAAACTCCTTCAACTGTCGCCCGCCGCTTCCATTCACGAAATACGGGAAGTCGGGGTAAACGATACGTTCGTAATGATGCTCATGCCCGGCGAGTACCACATGTGCACCCCACTCTTTGAACGGCCAGCGAAGCCTGACATCTGCGGGTCGGACCGATGATGTGTACGGGGGATGATGGAAGAACACGACTTTCCATTGCGCGGCGGATGTTGTCAGTTCTTGTTGGAGCCAGAGCGCCTGCATCGAAGTACTCGTAATCCCGTCCGGTTCGGCGCTGTCGCTGTCAACGGCAAAAAAATGTACAGGTCCCTTCACAAAACTGTAGTATCGCTCATTGCCGGGTAACTCGAAGTAGTTGTACCAACCTTCAATACCAGCACGCCAATCGTGATTTCCTAACGTGGGGAAAAATCTGTTTTCCGGCGAGCCCGGCGCGTACATACTGGGACTTCCCTGCGGATAACGGATATACTGACCGTAAAACCGCCCCACTTCGTTGTCCCAAATAACAATGCTCGTGTCGTTATCCACATAGTTGTTATCGCCTACCGTGATAATGAAATCCGGATTCCAGCTTGAAATCATGTCGGCAACTGCTTGCACACTGGAATCCGACGGAAAATCTCCAACTGCGGCAAACCGGATTGAGTGTTGGCCCTGAGCCGCGGACGACACCAACGGGATCGCGGCAAAGATCAGGAGTCTCCAAAGTCTAACGAAGCGCGTATTTCTTTTCATAGAATCATACACCAGGTGATTACTTCAGCAGGAAAGTCGAGGGAATCGTGACCATCAAAAGATAATTTGTTCGGCTCGATAATTCAACTCGGCAATTGGAGTTCCCTGCCCGGTGACAGGTGACTAGGACCTTCACCGCGCACTGATGTTGACGGGTGTTTGCTTACAATGAAGAACCTGAGTATTTTTCGTAACACAAGTCACACTGATGCGATTTCCCGGACGAATTCTCCGTGCAACGTAATGTGCAAACCCGTCATCCCATTCGATCCTGAAAGCAGCAAGCTGGCCAGCATATATGATGAACTGCCACTCTGGTCGGCACCATTCGGCATCTTGCTGCTCAACCGTATCAGATACAGACAGGCAATGACGGTCCTTGATGTCGGTTGCGGGACAGGATTCCCAATGCTCGAGCTTGCACAGCGCCTGGGAGATTCCTGCAAGATTGTTGGTATTGATCCCTGGCCTGCCGGAATCGAACGCGCCCGCACGAAGGCATCGGCAATGGGCATCACAAATGTCGAGTTTGTCGAGGGGAAGGCTGAACAATTGCCTTTCACCGACAGATTCTTCGATCTCATTGTTTCAAACAACGGCATTAACAACGTCGAGGATGAAGTTCGGGCGCTGGCGGAGTGTTTTCGGATTAGTAAAGCAGGGGGGCAATTCGTTCTTACAGTCAACCTTCCGGAAACAATGGAGGAGTTCTACAATGTTTACAGAACACTATTGCGAAAGGCGGGAAGAGACGATCTGCTGGAACGCCTCACTCAGCATATCTTCATGAAAAGAAAGCCTCTGACGACAACTTTGCAGCGCTTATCTCATGCCGGATTCGTGATTGAAGACGTCAAAGAAGATCTCTTCACAATGCAATTCCTTGACGGAACTTCTCTCTTCAACCACTATTTTATGAGGCTTGCGTTTGTTCAGCCGTGGCAAGACATAGTGAAACACGATGCGCCGTCCGTTTATGAACGCCTTCAGCACAATCTCAATCAGTTGGCGTTACAGAACGGCGGATTGAAACTGACTATCCCGTTTGCTTGCATTAGCTGCCGGCGCGCAGCATGACCTTTGGCCTGTGTCCTTCGTCTGGCGTTATTCCCTCGGCAGTTTGTACCTCTTGATCTTATCATACAATGTTGAGCGGTCAATACCGAGGATCAAAGCCGCTTCCTTGATGTTGCCATGCGTCCGATGCAATGTGGCTCCAATAATCCGGCTCTCAGCCTCTTCCAGAGTCATGTTCATCGGAACAGACCAGTTCTTCTTTTCGGGATTGTGATTACCGTTGTTGTTGAGAAATGCAAAATCTTCTTCTGTTAGCATCCGTGCCTTGCAGGTAACTATCGCCCGCTCAATGGCGTTCTCCAACTCACGCACATTGCCGGGCCAATCCTGGTTCATCAGAATTTTCAAGCCGCCTTCACCAATGTCGCGTATGTCCTTTCCCAGTTCGTGGGAAATCCGTTCAACAAAATGATGCGCAAGCAACGGAATATCTTCACGCCGTTCACGCAGCGGCGGAATATGAATGTTGATGACATTGAGCCTGTAGAACAAGTCATCACGAAATCGTCCATCACGAACAGCCTGATCGAGATCGTTGTTCGTTGCTGCAATGACGCGAACGTCCACTTCGATCTCCTCCATGCCGCCTACACGGTAGAACTTCCGCTCCTGCAGAACACGCAGCAAATCCATCTGCAGCTTTGTGGAGATGTCGCCGATTTCGTCAAGAAAAATCGTTCCTCCATCCGCCATTTCGAACTTTCCCCTTCGCTGCGACGTTGCTCCGGTAAATGAGCCTTTCTCATGTCCGAACAGTTCGGATTCAAGCAGCGTTTCGGCAAGCGCGGCGCAAGAAACACCGATAAACGGTTCCCGGGCGCGATCACCCGAAAAGTGAATCGCCCGCGCGATCAACTCCTTTCCTGTTCCGCTTTCGCCCTGTATCAGAACGGTGCTGCGGAGGCTCGCAACATCTTTCACCAGTTCAAAAATAGCCATCATCTTCGGGCTTTTGCTGATGATGTCATGAAAACTGTATTGTCGTGTGAGTTTCTTTCGGAGAATCGTGTTCTCGCGCTGCAAGTTTTTCACTTTGATAATGCGTCCGACGAGCAACGAAATCTCCTCAGGGTTGCAGGGCTTCACGATGTATTCCTGAGCCCCCTCCTTCATTGCTGTGATTGCCGTGTCAACCGTGGCGTACGCGGTAACGATGATGATGGATGCTTCATAGTGAATCTTGCGTATCTCCATCATCGTCTCTATACCGTCAATACCGCCGGGCATTTTCAAGTCAATGAAGTAAATAGCGTACTCTTGTTTGCGTGCCGACGCTATCGCCTCACTGCCCGATACCGCGGTATCAACGCAGTAGCCGTCTTCGCGCAACCACGCTGCAAGGGATTCACGCATCACTTCTTCATCATCTACAACCATTATATGCCAATGAGTTTTCATTTCCTCACCTCTGCACCCGGTTTAATCCGTGAGCGAATATGGTTAGTGTTTTCTTCGAATATGATTGAACAATTCCTGCATAAATCCTCCCCTTTCACATCCACCTGCCGGACGTTGTTGGAGAGGGACATCGGGCAGGTTGAATCCGCACAATGTGTCAGCCCGAACGTGTGTCCGACTTCGTGTATGGCTTCCTTGACGGAACGCGAAATCAACACAGGTCGACTTGGCGGCAATCCGTAGAACTCCTGACGAAGTCGTGCAAGCGAAATTACCGCTGCCACTCCGTTCAGTTGTGCCTGCCCGAACACAAAACTCAACATGGGAATGAACAGATCCTTTTCTGTAACCCCGACCAATCGTACGTCCCCCTGCGACACGTAACCGAGCAAGTCCCGCAAAATGAGAACAGAACTGTACTGCCCGCGTTGCGCATCGTATGCACCTGCAGGCTCCGGCCTGGCGTCCGCTCGTCGCACATCGAACCCGAACGCTTGCCACAAGCCCGCTTCGATGGCGGAGAGTGATTCTTCATCAACCTCGCCCAGCGCGACTATGGAAATCGCTTTCATACCGGGGCGGCACGAGTGGTCTGCTCGGCGTTCTCTCCGGGTTCCACCGGCAGTATCACGGTGAAAGTCGTCCCTTCGCCAACTGAACTCTGTACTTCAATATCGCCGTCGTGTGCCTGTACAATACCGTACACAACGGCAAGCCCGAGGCCCACGCCTTTCCCTTCGCCCTTCGTTGTGAAGAACGGCGTAAAGATCTTCTTTAGATTCTCGGGAGAAATACCGTCCCCGTTGTCGTGCACTTCCAGAATAATCTCGCCCGACGGCTCGTGCATCCGGGTCGAAACGGTGACTTTGCCCTTTTCCTTTCCCTGCGACGCTTCGGCAGCATTCATAATGAGATTGATCAGCACTTGCTGCATCTGTGAAGAATCACACTGAAGGGTTGGAAGTTTCCCGTCAAGCGTCAACTCAATCTCAACGCCCATCAATTTGAGTTTGTGGGAAATAAGGTTGACCGTTGTCGTGATGATGGAATTCAGATTCACATTCGAACGTTGCTGGGGTTTCGACCGCCGTGAAAACGCCAACAAGTCCTGAACAATCCTCCCTACTCGTCCCGTTTCCTGGATCACTTGTGCCAGGTACTTCCTGAATTCCTCAAGCCGGTGAGGCGGGATACCGTCCTCCTTGATAATCCGTTGCATGAGCATAGAGAGATTGAGAACTCCCGACAGCGGATTGTTGATTTCATGCGCAACACTTGCTGAAAGCTGGCCAAGCGAGGCCAGCCGGTCGCTTTGCATGAGTTTCTTATGGGCGACATTGAGTTGTTCCGTCCGCTCTTCGACCTTGGTTTCCAGGCTCTGCGTGAATTCATTGAGCTCGTTCATTGCCTCCTTCAGCCGAAGGCGCATCGTATCGAACGAGCTGGCAAGCTCACCCAATTCTTCGCTCGAGTTGATCTCGACAGGTATATCAAGTTCCATTTCGCTCACGGCACGCGTACCGTCAATAAGCTTGCGGATGGGCACATCAACGTAACGGTGCGTGAATACGATAATGACAATGGAGAGAAGAAGAGCAAGGCCTATTGAAATCATCAATACGCGTGTCCGAACCTCGCCCACTTCTTCATCAACAGTGCTGAGATTGAGCGAGACGTCAACAACTCCCAGTACATTCGTCTCCACAGGGTGGGCATGACAATCCGCATTGCTGCACGAAGGCTCGTTATAAATCGGCGTCACAATGCCGAGCTTTCTGCCTCCATCGGGTGCCCGAAATACACGGGCACGCGACGGGACATCCACCTTCACAAGCGGCTGCATCGATGAGTGACACATGGAACACGCCTCCGCATCCTTGTCCACTTGCCCGGTATCGTTCGCTGCGGTCGAGAACATCACCCGACCCTCTTTGTTGAAAATGCGGATCCGGTTAATCCCCTGCTTGGTGGCAATCGTTTCCATGATTTCATATGCCGACTCCCGTTGGTCGGCCAGCATTGCATGCCATGTAGCGCTTACAATGCTCCCCGAGAGTTGATCGGCGCCGGTAATCATGGCATCGAGCAGTTGTGCTTCCTGGGTTTTCATGTGGACAAAGGCTGCGATGATGCCCGTTAGCATGACGAGAATCATAAGCGGGAGTATCAGTTGCAGCCAGAGCTTCCGTGGAAAAAATCTCATCCTTTCTCCTAAAAGAAACGGAAGCGGGTCTGGTGTGAGGCAGGCCTACGACCGTTTCATTGCTGAACAAGTCCGTAGGTTGTCAGAGGACGTACTTTCGAGAAGATCAAAGGCAACTTTGTAGGAAATTCCTACTCAAGCGGCAAATCTTCTGACACAAGGTACGAAGAAATGCCGAGAAATTCAGCCGAATTCACTTCCCGAAAGGATAGTTGATGTTCTTCACGCGTTGTGCATTTGCCCAATTCAGGTCGAATGTGCAGAAACGACGTCATGTGTTGAGGTAAAACCTAGCTCCGTTCTCAAAATTGTGCAATTTTCGTCACCTTGACAAACGATGTTAGATTGGTTATTTTTCAATGAATTTTGGCATGTTTTTGTGAGTTGAAAAGAAGATGGCGAGTATTTTGAGCGAGCGCGAGCGGACTGTTCTTCGCTACGTTGTGCACGATTTCATTGAAACGGCAGTACCAATCGGCTCGCGGTACATATCGAAAAGGCATGAAGACGAGTTGGGCCTGAGCGCCGCAACCATCCGGAACGTCATGTCCGACCTCGAGTATTTAGGGTACATTAATCATCCGCACACATCGGCCGGCAGGGTGCCAACCGATATGGGCTACCGCCTCTACCTCGATTCGCTGATGAAGCAGGAATCGGTTTCCGAATCAAACATGAGAACCATCCGGGAGAACCTCAATTCTGCCGAAGAGGAAGAGGAGGTGTTCAGGCAATCGTCGAGACTGTTGAGCAAAATCTCGCAGCAATTGTGCGTAGTTACTTCGCCTTATTTGCGTCGTGGAATCTTCGAGAAGTTGGAACTTGTTCAACTCAGCACTACACGGCTCATGGTGATTATTTCGCTGCAGATGGGGCTCGTACGGACCATGATGATGGAAGTCGCAAGCGAGATTCCGCGGGAGAAGCTGGACGATCTGGCGCGGTTTCTCAACGAACGTCTCTCAGGGCTGACTCTCGACCAGATACGGGAAACCTTTGCCGACCGCGTAAAAGACGTTCAGGATGAAAACAGCGGGCTTGTCAGGCTGTTTATTGAATCCGTTGATAAACTCTTTGTTCCGAACAAAACCGAAAAGCTGCATATCGCCGGAACAGAATCAATTGTTGAACAGCCGGAATTCGAGAACCCCAAGAATTTTCGGGGGGTGATCGAACTGATAAGCAACGAAGAAATTATCATTCACGTACTTGAAAAAAGCTCCGTTCCCGAAGGAACACGTGTGAAGATCGGGCGGGAGAATGAAGACGAAAAGTTAAAAGAGTACAGCGTTATTACATCCACGTACTCCCTCGGTGGCATCACTGGCTCCATAGGCGTCATCGGGCCAAAACGAATGGATTATGCCCGCACAATTCCGCTCGTTGATTATGTAGCACGGGCAATCTCAGAAATGTTTTCCAACACATACAAATCATAATGGCTGAAGATCTCACACACGACGAGAACATAGAACATACATCACCAGAAACAGACCCCGGAAACGGGGTTCCAACGGAGGGTACTCCCCACCCCTCCGAACTCGACCAATTGAAGCTGAAAATAGAGGAATTGCAGGCACAGGTCGATTCGTTCAAAGATCAGTTGCTCCGCAAGGCAGCTGAGTTCGAGAACTACAAGCGGCGCACGGAAGCCGACTCCATCAATCTCATCAAGAATGCAAACGAAGGCCTCATCGTTTCCCTTCTCCCGATTTTGAATGATTTTATGAGATCGCTGAAGGCGGGGGCAGAAAACAGGGATTATGACGCGTTCTACAAAGGCGTCGAACTCATCCATAACAAATTCTCCAAAATTCTTGAATTGCAGGGGCTTGTGCCGTTCGATTCGGTCGGAAAGCCATTCGATGTTGAATATCATGATGCCCTTTTGCAGATGCCCAAAGAGGGGGTTCCGCCCCACACAGTAATTGAAGAAGTGGAACGGGGCTACAAGCTCAACGAAAGAGTACTGCGGCACGCAAAGGTAATAGTCTCGGCACCTTCACAGGTGGAAGAATCGGCTGCGAACAATGAGGAAGTGAAGGCGTAATGGCAAAACGAGATTTCTATAGCATTCTGGGTGTCCAGCGAAATGCATCGCAGGATGAGATAAAGAAGGCCTATCGCAAGCTCGCCCTCCAGTTCCACCCCGACAGAAACCCGAATAACAAGCAGGCGGAAGAGAAATTCAAAGAGGCGGCCGAGGCCTACGAGGCACTCAGCGATCCCGACAAGCGGCGGCGCTACGACCAGTTCGGGCACGACGGAATGCGGGGAACGGATTTCCGGCCTTTTACCAACGTTGATGATATTTTCAGCACGTTCGGCGACATTTTCGGACAATCAGGGTTTGGGGGTTCGGTATTCGATGAGATGTTCGGAGGGCGTAGCGGCGGACAGCAGCGACAACGTCAGAAGCCGGTCGGCCAACCCGGCTCCGATCTGAAGGTCCGGCTTAAACTCACGCTCGAAGAGGTTGCAACGGGCGTCGAAAAGAAACTGAAAATCAAGAAGCACATTGTGTGCGGAACGTGTCACGGCAGCGGGGCAAAATCTTCAAGCTCCCGGATAACCTGCCCGGTCTGCAGCGGAACAGGTGAACTGCGTCAGGTTTCCCGTTCCGTGTTCGGTCAGTTCGTCAACATCTCAACCTGCAACAACTGCGGCGGCGAAGGAAAAATTATCAAAGACCCGTGCCTGACATGCAGCGGCGATGGACGCGTACAAGGTGAAGCGACTGTAAAAGTCACAATTCCTGCCGGAGTAAGTGAGGGTAATTACATCTCTTTGCGCGGCGAAGGCAATGCAGGAATGCGCGGCGGACAGGCAGGAGATGTGATTGTGATGATTGAAGTCGAACCGCACGAAGTATTTACACGCAACAATGATGATGTGGTGCTCGATCTTCTGGTCAGCTTTCCCGAAGCAACGCTTGGTGCCGATGTCGAAGTCCCGACCTTGAGCGGCAGGGCTAAACTCAAAATCGAGCCCGGAACACAATCGGGGCGAGTGTTGCGCATGCGTGACAAAGGCATCCCGCATCTGAACAGCTACGGACGAGGCGACCAGCTTGTGCGTGTCAATGTCTGGATTCCCACAAAGCTCAATAGCGAAGAACGGGCTGCACTGAAGCAGCTGTCACAATTCGAAAACATCAATCCAAAAGAGGGGGACAAATCCGCTCACTCGGACAAGAGTTTCTTTGAGCGGGTAAAAAAGGCGTTCACTTAGTTCATTCCACAGAATCTTGGCTGAAAAGCGTGCCGGGGCTGTAAGCTGTCCGTTGCCAGCACGTTGCGAACTTCCGGAGGTGAACAATGAGGGTCCTCAAGAGGATTCAGGATACAGTTGGATTCACTCGCAAAGAGGCGGTTTCCATCCTCACGCTTTCGACGGTTTTTCTTGTCGGAACCGGTATTCGATGGTTGCAGCCGAAGGAGAATCGAGATGCCGACACCAGGTTGCAGTTCGATTATTCCCGACAGGATAGCCTGTACGCCGAGGCCGCTCAAAAACACGCGCAGTTAGTGACGACTTCGGTTGATTCCACAAAACCGGCGACAAGATCATCACATAAAACGCTGCGAGTTGCTGCTGTCAACATCAATACTGCCGGCAAAACACAGCTCATGAGCCTGCCCGGAATCGGGGAAGCGTATGCCGAACGTATTCTCGAATACAGGAAAACAAACGGGCGATTCAATTCAGTCGAAGAGCTTTCCAAAGTGAAAGGGATCGGGAAAAAGAAACTCGAGAAAATCCGACCTCACGTCAGGGTGCAGTAGGGGGGAACCCGCCTCATGCTTACTCACACCACGATTATTCACCGGATCAGTCATTGATAGAACGAAACGTTGCGCAGCAAAATCACAGTTAGCATACTCCTTGCGTTCCTCGCCGGCACAACCCTGTTCGGACAAGAGAATCGGGATTCCCTTTCTCTTCTGCAAGTCTTTCCCGGCAAGAAAATCTTTCCTGCGTTCACCGCCGATGGTCTTGCACATCAGCTTTCGCTTTCACGCGTCACGGAAAACAGGGATTGGATCGGAGCCGTGGGTGGTTCAATCCCGCTGGCGCAGGTGAACGCCAAGGACTTCACACTCCAGGGTAGCGTCGCGGTGACCATCTTCAACAGATTAGTGAAGAGACCCGGGCACCTTGAAGTGTACACGGTTGATTATAAGGTGGATTTTCCCTTTGACATTCGCTTGTCGGAACTTGCCTTGCGGATCGCGTTGGGACACATCAGCTGTCACTTTGCCGACGATGTTGAGTTATACGGAAAGAATTCCATTCAGCATGTTAACGATTACATCACGCTGAGCGCATCATACGATCTTCCCGTCACCGGCGGGTACGTGTACGGTGGAAATCCAACTACAGTTTTGGCACACAGCCGATTCAACACAAACCCCTGGCTTTTTCAAATCGGGGGCACACGTTGGCACTATCTCGTTGCACGACGAAGTAACCCTGTACGGCGCGTTCGATGTGAAGGTGAAGCAAGAAGTCGGCTGGGGAAGCATCCGCAGCTTTCAAGTTGGTGTCAGGCTTTTCCCACGCCTGAACTACGGCCTACGGCTTGCGTACACATTGCGGACAGGGTTTGAGGAACGGGGGCAGTTCTACATGACGAAGGCCACCAACAATCTCATTTCGGCATACATTGATTTTTAGGGGAAGATGAGAAAAGGAATCCTTGTCCTGCTGCTGGCATGTGCATCACTGAGCCACGCTCAGGACACATTGCTGGTCACCGATGGCTTCACATACAATCCTGATTTCACCGGGCGGAAAATCGTTGCAACGGGCGCGGTCGGCGGCCTGCTGGGCCTTTCCTTGTATTGGTGCTACGATAGCTGGTGGAGAAACACGGGAGGCGGATTTCATTTTGTCACGGAGAATTGGCTGAACGGTTATGCCCGCGGTATAGATAAGATCGGGCATTTCTACACCTCCTACTTCTACTTCCATATGTTCAGAAACATTATGTTGTGGGGAGGATATGAAGGTTCAACCGCTGATTGGTGGGCGTTGGGAAGCGCCACGTTCTTTGCACTTGCAGTGGAAATCGGGGACGGGCTTACGCCGCAATACGGATTCGATTATCAGGACCTGACGTTTAATCTTTGCGCGTCGCCTACGGCTACTTGCAAACGAAATATCCCCTTCTTGAAGAACTTCAACTTCAATGGAGTTAAGGGTGCCAAACGACGGTTACAGATTCCCCCATCCGCCTTGTTGAACACTACGACGACCATACCTACTGGCTGACATGCGATATCAACAATCTTCTCCTCAACCATTGAACCCTATTGGCCTGACTGGCTTCAGCTTCTTGCAGTCGGGATGGGGGTCGATGACGGATGGACGAAACGCGAGTTTGTCATTGGGTTCGATATCAGTCTCGAATCTCTCTTCCAGCCCAAGAATCAGGAACTTCTGTCCCATCACGAAACTATCGACAAGTTTCATATTCCCGCTCCCGCCATCAAATTCACTGAACGGAAAAAGCCCGTTACTACCTGTTCCACAAGAACCTGGATAGAAATAGTAACGCCCGAAAGCAAACAAGTTTACGCGGGCGAACATCATGCACTCCCCTGAACTCCGTCTCAGTGGAGCTGAATCAGACTGACGTTACTTCGCAACAATCATCTTCTTCGTCTCGTTGAAACTTCCTGACACAAGTTTATAAAAATAAATGCCCGATGTCAACCGGGCAAGCCGTAACGGTATCCAGTCCGATGGAATGCCGACCCGCGCTCATCGTTCCCTTTACTAATGTCGCCACTTCTTGACCCAGGAGATTGTACACCGTCAATGTCGTGAATCCTCCGCTCTTGAGTGTAAACTCGATTTTCGTTGAAGGATTGAACGGGTTCGGATAGTTCTGATTCAACGAGTACGAAAGCGCTGCAGTGTTGCCTCCGACGGATGTCGGAACACTTACCGCGACAGGGTCCACAAAAGTGAGTGTACTGTCAAGATTGATCTGTTTCAATCGGTAATACCAGAGTCCCGGTGTTGCGGTACTGTCGAAAAAAATGTAATCGTGCGGAATGTTGGTTGTCCCCTGTCCGGGAACAAAACTATTGGGAAGTGTTGAGAAGTGAGCCGGAACAGCATGGCCTCGCTGCACTTCAAAGCCGTAATTCTGATACTCCGATAGTGTCCTCCAATTCAGTCGAACGACACCATTCCCTGTGGCGGCAGCCGTAAAAGATGCCAGGACAATGGGAACGGGCGTGCTACTGTACGAAAATTGAAATGTCTGTTCGCCGAGCGTGGTATTGAATCTGTCCTTCAAGCTGTATTATTCCATGCGTACGAACGTCCGCTCACGATTCCACCCTCCGTCCCGTAAATCAAGGTTGTGTCGTTTGCCCGAAGCGTTGTATCGAGACCTGTTCCGGTTATTCTTACAAGATAGTAATGCGGGTCCTTGCTAAGATCAGCGGATCTTGTCCACTTGAAATGGATATCCGCGACACCGACCACCGTTGAGTTGTCCGGCGGTTCTAGCAGTGTTGCGTTCTGCCTCGGAGCAAGTGCGGAGAAACTGAAAATGTACAAACCGTTCTGCATATCGGAGCCGATGATCTTTCCTGACGGAAAATAAGGATAGCATGCCCACATGCCATTGTAGGAACCGGACGGTTGAGTAGATGTATCATAGCCGCCGGCATCGGCAGGACTCGTCGGGTTGGCAATGTCAACCACGCGCAAACCTGCAGTGTACCATGCCACATAAGCGTAATCGCCGCGGATAAACACATTGTGCACAATATCCGCCGGGTTGGGGGTAAAGGTCGCAACCGGCGTTGTCGATACCGCCGGTAAATTCTGAAGATCCCACACTTTCAGGTTCTTCGCCGTCGAACCCACTTCATCCGTTGTGATCGCATACTTCCGGTCCTTTGTTGTCCATACGTTGTGAGTACCGCCGCCTGTGTACGCAATGCTCGCAATCAGCGAAGGAGTTGTTTTGTTCCGACCATCGATAATATCGAGCCGCCCGTTGTTGATGGCTGCTGCAAAAATTGTATCGTTACGAATGTACGAATCGTGAACGTAACGCGTTGTCCATCTGCCGAGATACTGTGGACGACGGGGATTGGCCAAACTTGCAATGATCATGCCGCTGGCGGTTCCGTTCAGATACAGGTATCCGTCGTGTATGGAAATTGTATGAGACTGGAGAATGTTGAAACCGCCGAGGCTTAGTATTGTTGTATCCAGCGAGATGCTGTTCGGGAGATTGGCCAGATTGATAATCTGCAAGCCCTGACTGCCATTCACATCGGCCACGGCATAGGCGTAGTGGCTGTATGACTTCACCTCTTTCCACAGTGATGTTGCACCGGTGATATGCCCGATCTCAACCGGAGATGACGCATTGGTGATATCAATGACAGATGTTCCCGTCGCCGTTCCGAGAATGGCATACTCACGTCCGTCGGGGGCAGTGTAGCCCCAACATCCGGCAAACGAAACGCCGCCTGTTGTTCCGCGATTGGGTTTGATGGTGCCGAGGAGTGTTACCGAGGTAGGTTGAGCAACAGCGAGAAAGGCAAATAGTACAATTCCAACTGCACAGATCCACAAAGCTTTCATGAATGCCCCTTTATTGTAAAGCAGAGAACAGTTTTATTGGCGAACAATCTATTGAGATTCGGAAGAAAGAGCAAGCGATTGAACAACTCGGTAGTGTCTCAAACTGAGACACTACCAACAACTCAACTCAACTCTGATCGCAGAAATTTCCCTGTCGCCGAACTGCCGGCCTTTGTCACAGCTTCAGGCGTTCCCTCAGCGACAATATTCCCTCCCGATTTGCCCCCGCCCGGACCGAGGTCAATCACCCAGTCGGCAGTTTTGATGACATCAAGGTTGTGTTCAATCACGACCACGGTGTTGCCTTTTTCAACAAGCCGATTCAGCACATTCAACAACATGCGGATGTCCTCAAAATGCAGGCCTGTTGTCGGCTCGTCGAGAATGTACAGCGTGTTTCCGGTTCCAATCTTTGACAACTCGGTTGAGAGTTTCACGCGCTGTGCCTCTCCCCCGCTCAACGTCGTTGCCTGTTGTCCAAGCCTGATGTAGCCGAGGCCGACATCGTTCAGTGTTGAGAGTTTCCGCTGAAGACCCGGAATCTCGCTGAAGAATCCTACCGCTTCCGACACCGTCATGTCGAGAACGTCCGCAATGGACTTGCCTTTGTACAAAACCTGCAGTGTCTCACGGTTGTAACGCTTTCCCTTACAAACGTCGCACAGAACGTACACATCAGGCAGGAAGTTCATTTCAATTTTCTTCACCCCGTCACCTTCGCAGTTTTCGCATCGGCCGCCGGCGACATTGAAGCTGAAGCGTCCTGGCTTGTACCCGCGTATCTTCGCTTCAGGAAGTTGCGTGAACAGATCGCGAATCAGCCCGAATGCTCCTGTGTACGTGGCGGGATTCGACCGCGGCGTTCTCCCGATTGGTGATTGGTCGATATCGACAACTTTGTCAACATGTTGGAGCCCGTCAATGTTTTTGTAGGGAAGAGGAACGAGCTTCGCCTGATAGAATTTGCGCGACAGAATCGGGTACAGCGTTTCACCGATAAGGGAAGATTTGCCCGATCCGCTTACTCCTGTAACACACATGAAGGTGCCAAGAGGGATCTTCAGGGTAACACTCCGGAGGTTGTTCCCGCGTGCCCCCTCGAGCGTGATGAACTTGCCATTGCCTTTCCTCCGCTCCTTCGGCGTCTCGATCCTTCTTTTTCTGAAGAGATATTGCGCCGTGTAGGAGACAGAATCAAACACACTGTCGCCGTTCGTGTGGATTGTATCATTCCTCAACTCAAGTTGCGACGGATGTCCTGAAGTCACCACATACCCCCCATGTTCACCGGCGCCCGGCCCGAGGTCAAGCACATAGTCGGCACTCTCAATCATTTCTTTGTCGTGCTCAACCACGACAACTGTGTTTCCCAAATCCCGCAACGACTTGAGAGAGTCAATCAGCTTGATATTATCCCTTTGGTGCAAGCCGATGCTCGGCTCGTCGAGAATATACAGCACACCGACAAGCTGTGAGCCGATTTGCGTTGCGAGCCGGATACGTTGTCCCTCCCCGCCGGAAAGAGACCGGGCAGAGCGGTCGAGCGTCAGGTAATCGAGTCCGACGTTGTGAAGAAATTCCAATCGTTGACGGATCTCCTTCAGTATTTGTGTGGCGATCAACATCTGCCTGTCTGTGAGCTTCAGGTCCTTGAAAAACTTCGCCCCCTCTTCAATCGACAACGAAACGACATCATGAATACTAAACTCCTTCTTTGTTACCGCATCCGCCAGCTTGACGGCAAGACTTTCCTTCTTGAGTCGCCCGCCATGGCAGTCCGAGCATGGCTTTGTGTTCATGTAGGCTTCCACCCACTCGCGGATGTTGTTCGAGCTTGCTTCGTCATAATAATGTTTCAGCACGTCCAACAACCCGCCGAAGCGATGCTTGTACATAACCGTCCGGCCACTCTGATAGCGGTATTCGATCTCAAATTTCTCGTCACCCGCTCCGTACAACAGGACGTCTTTTGCTTTTTTCGGGATTTTGCCCACCGGGGTATCGAAATCGAACCTATAGCGTTTGGCGATTGCACGCACCTGACTCCATGCCCATGTCTGCCGCGGTTTGCCGAGCGGAGCGAGTCCTTCCTGATTGATTGTGAGTGATGTATCGGGAATGATCAGATCGAGGTCAAGTTCCTTGATCTCTCCCAACCCGTCACACGTAGGGCATGAGCCGTACGGCGAGTTGAACGAGAATGAGTTCGGGGCAGGGTCTTCATAACTGATGTTGCAGAATGCACATGAGAGATGCCTGCTGAAAAGAATATCCTCTCCGGCTTGTTTCGGCTGTACAGATTTCTTTTTCGAGAGACTCTTTGTAAGAGCTTTCGGCTGCTCGGCCGCTCCATTCCGGTCGACGTTGGCAATTGCCACACCTGCGCCGAAGCGCAGCGCAACTTCCACCGAGTCGGCGATGCGCGAACGGGCTTCTTTCTTGACAACAATTCTGTCAACAACAATCTCAATGTTGTGGACTTTGTACCGGTCGGCTTGCAGGCCTTTCGAGATTTCCTTTACGACGCCGTCTATCCGGACCCGGAGAAAGCCATCCTTCAGAATCTCTTCAAACAACTCACGGTAGTGTCCTTTTCTTCCCTTGACAACCGGCGCAAGGATCTGGACCTTCGTCCCTTCCGGCAGCTTCATGATGCTGTCGATGATCTGATCGGTAGTCTGTTTTGTTACCCTGCGTCCGCAGTTGTAGCAGTATTGTGTACCGCAGCGTGCAAAGAGAAGTCGAAGATAGTCATAAATCTCCGTAACAGTCCCGACAGTCGAGCGCGGATTATTGCTGACGGTTTTTTGTTCGATGGAAATTGCCGGACTCAGCCCCTCGATGTAGTCAACATCGGGGCGTTCCATCACATCAAGAAACTGGCGGGCGTAAGCGGAAAGGCTTTCAACGTAGCGACGCTGACCCTCGGCATAAATAGTATCGAATGCGAGACTCGATTTGCCGGAACCCGAAAGGCCGGTTATGACAACGAGCTTGTCGCGGGGAATATCGACATCGATGTTCTTGAGATTGTGAACCCGGGCGCCACGGATGACAATATGCTCTTGTCCGTTGGGCGTGAAATCAAGAGTCGGTTGCGCAGCAGTACGTTTGGGCATAATGAACAAAATTGAGCGACAGTTTGTCCACTATGATAAAGGAATTGGGGGAGGAATTCAATTGGAGAAAAACATCGCAACCGCGTTAATCGCCGCTTTTCAACCCATCCGTTCTCTCTTGCTCAAATATTCGGTCAAAGCCACATCAAACGGCGTTGCAGTATCCATGAGCACGTAGTCAACATAATTCTCACGGCATTCTTTCTTGTACCCTTCGAGGAAGGCATGCATTTCGCGTTGGTACGCTTTCTGAATTTGCCAGGGTTGCGTCATCAGTTGTTCCGACGTTTCCATGTCTTTGAACATCGCATCGCTGCCGAAGGCGAAGCTCCGCTCCAACGGGTCGAGTACATGCATGACGATCACTTCATTCTTCTTGTGCCGGAAATGTTTCAGAGCCGCAATCACTTCATCGGGATTGTCGAATAAATCACTGATGATGATAACAAGCCCTCGGCGCCTGATGCGATCGGCAACGTTGTGCAACGATTTGCCGGCACCGGTTCGGTTGCCGGCCTTCACCTTCTGCAACTCGATGAGAATCTGCCTGAGGTAACCCTTCGTGGCATGAGGAGGAAGATAGGAAGATACCTGTTCGTCAAACACCGCGAGCCCCACCGCATCCTGCTGCTTGATCATCATATACGAAAGTGATGCGGCGAGGTAGGCTGCGTACTCCAGCTTCTTGATGTTTCCGGGAGAGGCATAATCCATTGAACGGCTCGCATCAAGCACGATGTACGATTTGAGATTCGTCTCCTCCTCGTACTGCTTGATGTAGTACCGGTCAGTCTTCCCGTAGATCTTCCAGTCAATATGCTTGATTTCATCACCGGGCATATACTGTCGATGCTCGGCAAACTCGACGCTGAATCCGTGATACGGACTTTTGTGCAAGCCGGTAATAAATCCTTCCACCACAAGTCGTGCACGAAGCTCCATGTTTGCCAGCTTCGAAACGACTTGAGGCTGCAAGTATTGGCGGTAATCTTCAGGCACTCAGTTCTTCTTTGTGGGTGGTTTGGATGAAGCCTGTGCTGCGGTCACAGGCGTCTTTTCCTGAAGGTTGGGAAGAATCTCCTCGGGCGGCCTTCCAAGATTCTCCAACTCGAATCGGGCTGACGGCACCATTTCGTGGTCGGGATATTTTGACAGGTACGACTCGAATGTCGATCTCGCATTGTCGAGATCATGAAGTTCATTATGAAAAATATAGCCGGTCATGAACACAGCGAGCGGGGCCTGGGAGCCGTTCGGGTATTTTTCCAAGTACCGCTTATATGCGGCAATAGCTTTCGGAAAGTCCTTTAACTCGTCACTCTGGATTTTCGCTATGGTGAACATCGCCTCTTCAGCCTGCGGAGAATCCGGAAGATCCTTGATGAGTTTCTCGAATTCTTCAATGGCGAGAGCAAAGTTCTTTTCATTGATTGCCACGGTGGCCTTACCGACATACTCTTCGGGAGCAGGTTTACCGCAACTCGCAAGAAGTATGATCGAAAGCAGTAGGATGGAAATACCGAATTTCATGCCTCACGTCTCCTGTTGATATGATCTGTTGCCTTATGAAATTAGAGAAATAGAGAGCGAGAAGCAACGCAGAGCGGGATGTTCAGCAATCAGGTCTTTCTGCGCATCACTGCAGCGAAGAAGCCATCAGTTCCCGCGATATGGGGAAGCAACGTGAGAAACGGTGAGTCTGATTCCAAAGGAACATTCTGATTTCTCAAGATGTCCGTGGCAGATACAAGCTCGAATTCCGGATGCAACGAAAGGAACTTCTCCACAACATCTTCATTCTCCAATCGCAGAAGCGTGCAGGTTGTATAGACCAGTCGTCCGCCGGGTTTCACCAAGTCTGAATACGCGGCGAGAATCGACTGCTGCGTAACCGCCACCCGACGAACATACCCTTCGCTGACATTCAACTTTGCTGCCGGATTGCGCCGGAACGTGCCGACTCCCGAACATGGAGCGTCAATCAAAACGCTGTCGGCGGAGTTCTTCAGTGCAACGATACTGCTGTCGCCCTTCTTCTGATGGTGAAGCTCTGCAATTGTGATTCCTGCCCGTTGCAGCCGGACTCGAATATTAAACAGTCTTCTTTCATCAATATCGATGGAATGAATCTCCCCTTCATTATTCATCAACGCTGCAAGATGCAATGTCTTTCCTCCTCCGCCTGTGCACGCATCGACAACGAGACTACCCTGTTTGGGTTCAAGCAGCATTGAAAGCAGCTGACTTCCTTCATCCTGCATTTCGAACCATCCGTCCTTGAATGACTGAAGCGCTTGTGAGTTTATCCGCTTCTCAAGAACCAACCCGAACGGTGAAAGCTGTGTTCGTTTGGACGCGATGCCCTCCCGCGCCAGTCTTTCCTGACACGCCTCAACCGTTGCTTTCAGCGTGTTCACGCGAATGGTGATTGGTGCAGGCCTGTTCATGGATTCGCATATCTGCACCGCTTTCGCTTCGCCGAATCTCCCAACCCACTCTTCTACTATGAAATCGGGAATCGAGTAGAGAAGGCCGAGCTTGCGAAATGAGGCGTTCTCAATTTCGATCGGAAAAGAAGAAGATCCAATCGCCTTCAACACGACTTCACATTCCACTTTCGGAAAAGAAATCCGCCACATACCTTGAATGTCGGGAAGAATTACAGCAGGTTCTTCTTTCCCGATTTTTAGAGTGTAGGAGATGTAGATGAGAAGTGACGGGACATGCGGGGCAATGATTCCGGCTCGCTTTATGCCGTCTTCGGCATGGAAGCGGACAAGCCGGTAGTTTCGCAGAATATCGTAGAGGGTTTCAGAAATGAAGCGACGATCTTTCGAGCCGAGATAGTGCCGCGTACGGAAAAAGTCCTTGACCATACTATCTGCCGGGTGTTTGAGCGGACGGATAAGATCGAGTAGCTCGCAAACGTGGCCGATGAGGGAGGATTTTTTCATTTCGTTGTTAAGGAGATCGGGGGGGGCGTAGATTCGTACGAGTTTTCTGTTTCGGCTTAGACTGCCACCCACGGTTGGTTCATCTCGGAAGTGATGTACCCCCGTGCCATGCGGGGCGTATTGTACGCCATCCCAATCTCCCCCTCCATATTCATGGCGATCACCCCGCCATATCCCTGCACCTTACGCTCAAGCATGTTCACGCCTTCGAGTGCAGCCTTCAATGGATTGCCTCCGTTGCGTTCCATGAAATCCAGCACCGACTTTGCCATAACAACTTTGATCAGTGCCTCTCCCCAGCCGGTTGAGGAAACGCCGCCGACGGAATTTTCGGCATACGTTCCTGCGCCAATAATGGGAGAGTCGCCGACGCGGCCGGGAAATTTGTTGGGCGTGCCACCGGTTGATGTGCCGGATGCAATGTTGCCAGCCTTGTCGAGTGCTACCGCTCCGACCGTATCCAACGGGACCTTCTTCTTCCGGAATGCTTCTTGAACGGTTATATCTTTCTTCTTCTGCCATTCGCGCCAGCGGAGAATCTCCCGCTCGGTAATCAAGTCGTCCTGTCTGCATGACTTCATGCCGTGTTCTTTCGCAAACCGGAGGGCACCCTTTCCCGTCAGGAGAATATGGTCGCTTTCTTCCATGATCTTTCTGGCCAGGGAGATTGGATTTTTGATGTTCTGAACGGATGCAACGGCTCCTGCCTTGAGGCTTTTGCCGTCCATTATGCTCGCGTCAAGCTCAACCTCGCCGGCCAAGTTGAGGAACGAGCCGGTACCGGCATCAAATGTTTCATCATCTTCGAGAATTGTAATAGCGGCTTCCACCGCATCGACGGCGCTGCCGCCATCGCTCAGCACTGCACTACCTACCATGAGGGCTTTCTGGACGCCGTGCCGGTGTGCATCGGCCATGTCGTCGGGAATATCCCAAGCGCCGCCGTGGACTACAATGGCTATCATGAGGATCCTTGATGGAGAGTACGAAAAGCGAATTCGGGGTGTTAGCAATGTACTACACGCCGGGGCTGAAAGCAACGACGAAAATACTGCTGTGACAGACGCTAACCCGATTGTCGCATTTCACGGGAATCACATACACGCAAACCGATGTTCGTTCTCAGCCGTTTACCTCGGCACGTACCTTCTTCACCAATTCGATAAGTCCCTGAGTATCGAGCCCGACTTCGACGATGTCACCATCATGAAAATCCTCCTTGAGTATCTTTTCGGACATTGCGTTTACAATGTGCTTCTGGATAACCCGTTTGAGGGGACGTGCACCGTACATCGGGTCATAGCCCAGCTTTGCGAGCCAATCTTTCGCATCATCGGTTACGTCAAGTGTGATACCTTTCTCACTCAACAATCGCTCGACATGCTTCAGTTGCAATGTTACAATTGCCCGGATATCCGCCTGAGCAAGTGGTTTGAAGACGATCACCTCATCGATCCGGTTAAGAAACTCCGGACGAATATTCTTCCGCAACAGAGAAAGCAGTTCCGCTCTCAGATTACTGAATTCGTCATCCCATTCGCTGTGCTTCTCAAATCCGGCCCCAACCCGTTCACTAATCAGATGCGAACCGAGATTCGATGTCATGATGATGATTGTGTTCTTGAAATCAACTGTACGGCCTTTGCTGTCCGTCAGTCTCCCCTCATCCAACACCTGCAGGAGAACATTGAACACTTCGGGATGGGCTTTCTCGATCTCATCAAGCAAAACCACTGCATAGGGCTTGCGACGAACGGCCTCCGTCAACTGCCCGCCCTCATCGTACCCGACATATCCCGGGGGCGCGCCGATGAGGCGGGAAACGGAAAACTTCTCCATATACTCACTCATGTCGATGCGAACCATGGCGCTTTCATCGTTGAAGAGAAATTCCGCGAGCGCCCGCGCAAGTTCGGTTTTTCCGACTCCCGTACTTCCCAGAAAGATGAACGAACCGATCGGCCGCTTTTCATCCTGCAATCCGGCCCGTGAACGGCGGATGGCGTCGCTGACAGCCTTGACGGCCTCTTCCTGTGCCACAACACGCTCTTGCAGTCGTTCTTCAAGATGAAGCAACTTCTGCCGGTCGCTTTCGAGCATTCTCGTTACCGGAATCCCGGTCCAACGTGCCACAATTTCCGCAATATCTTCCGCGTCCACTTCTTCTTTCAACATTTTCCGGTCACGCTGGAAACCCTGCAGTTTGGCAGACGCCTCATGAATCATTTTTTCCCGCTCGGCAATAACACCATACCGCAACTCCGCCACCCGACCAAGATCGCCCTCCCGCTCTTTCTGTTCTGCTTCAAGACGGGCGCTCTCGATCTCCTCCTTCATTTTGCGGATGGATTGAATGAGCTCCTTTTCGACCTGCCAATGGGCTTTCAGTTCGGTTCTGAGTTGACCCTGTTCGGCGATCTCCCTCTCCACTTCTGCAAGCCGGTCTTGCGAAGCTTCATCTTTTTCGCGGCGGATTGCTTCGCGTTCAATCTCCAGTTGCTTGATCCGCCGTTCGACGGCATCAAGTTCTTCAGGCATCGAGTCGATCTCGATTCGCAGCTTCGATGCCGCTTCATCGACGAGATCAATTGCTTTGTCCGGAAGGAACCGGTCGGAGATATACCGATGACTCAACTGTGCCGCGGCAACGATTGCCCCGTCGGTGATACGAACGCCGTGATGCAACTCGTAACGTTCCTTCAATCCCCGGAGAATTGAAATCGTATCCTCGACGCTCGGCTCATTCACCATCACGGGTTGGAAGCGTCGCTCAAGGGCCGGATCTTTCTCGACATATTTGCGATATTCATCTATAGTCGTTGCCCCGATTGCACGCAGTTCGCCCTTTGCAAGGGCGGGTTTCAGCATGTTGGCGGCATCTACCGACCCCTGCGCCGCGCCCGCACCGACGAGCGTGTGCAACTCGTCGATGAAGAGAATGATTTCCCCTTGGGATTCTTCGACTTCTTTCAGGAGAGCTTTCAATCGTTCCTCAAACTGCCCGCGAAAACTTGTCCCCGCAACCAGCGACCCCATATCCAGCGCAACAATGCGCTTTGTCTTCAGCATTTCGGGAACGTCGCCCTGCACGATTCTGTACGCTATTCCTTCCGCAATTGCCGTTTTGCCGACACCCGGCTCGCCGATGAGAACGGGGTTGTTCTTCGTCCTTCGCGAGAGAACCTGCAACACACGACGAATTTCCTCATCACGCCCGATAACCGGATCCATTTTCCCTTTGCGCACAAGTTCATTCAGGTCGCGACCGTAGCGCTGAAGGGCCTGATATTTGTCTTCGGGAGATTGATCGGTCACGCGTTGAGTGCCGCGAATCTCCTTCAGAACCTTCAGAATCGCATCAACGGTAACTCCCTGTTCGAGTAACAACTTGCCGGCGTTCGTGTCTTTCGTTTCAACCATGCCGAGCAGGAGATGCTCCGTGCTGACGAACTCATCTTTCAAGTTTTCGGCTTGCTTGCCCGCCCGTTCGAACAGGCGACCGAGATTTTGCGAGATGGATTGATTTGACACGCCTGCCCCGCTCACTTTAGGCAGCCGTTCAAGCGCTTCATTTACTTTGATTTTGATAAAGCTGATGTTTGCGCCGATCTTCTGTAGGATCGGAACCACCGTTCCACCCGAATCCTGCACAAGGGCCGCCAACACATGCTCAGGCTCAATCAATTGATTGCCGTAGCTCGAAGCAATTTCCTGTGCGTTCTGTACCGCCTCTTGCGATTTTATCGTAAACTTATTGAAGTTCATTTTCACCCTGTTGTTCTTTCTTCAACGATGTACTGTCACCTTCTTCGTTGGTTTGTTCAAACTGCTTCTTTCCCGCTTTCACTTCAAAGACCACTTGCGTAGCCTGCTGTTTGTCTCTCGGCTGCAAATCGTGCATCGCCGTCAGTACAGTAGCCGCCGGACCCTTGCTGGAGAACCGACGATTGATAATTGCCAGCAAGAGCATGAATGCCCCGGCAAGGATAAGCAGCCAGATTACAACTTCGGCAGGTATTTCGGATGCAATCGGCATTGCGCTTCCTCCTTGCACAAAAGGCGAGGAATTCCCCGCCTTCGTGCCGACAACATATCGATGGATGCAGCTACTTCTTCTTTTCCTCGTCAACTACTTCGTACTGTGCATCCTCGACCTTCTTTTCCTCAGTCTTTGGCTGCTCCGGACCGGCGGAAGGCCCACCCTGACCCGGTTGCGGACCAGCTTGTCCACCGGTAGCCTGCTGGTACATCTGGGCTGAGGCTTCGTTCCATGCAGCGTTGAGTTCCTCAATCGCAGCCTTGATTGCACCAATGTTGCCGCCTTTGATTGCCTCTTTGAGTGCATTGTTGGCGTTCTCGACTTTTGCCTTGCCGGATGTGCTGACTTTGTCGCCGAATTCCTTCAGCTGCTTCTCCGTCTGGAACACAAGGTTATCCGCCTGATTCTTGATATCAATTTCTTCCTTGCGTTTCCGGTCTTCGGCCGCATGCGATTGCGCATCCGCTTTCATCTTCTCGACTTCTTCCTTGCTCAACCCGCTGGAAGAAGTGATGCGAATCGACTGTTCCTTGCTGGTTCCCTTGTCCTTTGCAGCAACATGAAGAATTCCGTTTGCGTCGATATCGAACGTCACCTCAATCTGCGGTACGCCGCGCGGTGCAGGCGGTATTCCATCAAGATGGAATTTGCCGAGCGTGCGGTTATCCACAGCCATCGGACGCTCACCCTGCAACACGTGGATTTCGACCGACGGTTGATTGTCCGACGCTGTCGAGAAGATCTCGCTTCGCTTTGTCGGAATCGTTGTATTCGCATCGATCAGCTTCGTCATAACACCGCCGAGTGTTTCAATTCCGAGAGAAAGCGGAGTCACATCGAGCAACAACACATCAGTTACGTCACCCGCGAGAACGCCACCCTGAATTGCCGCGCCGACTGCAACTACCTCGTCGGGGTTGACGCCCCTGTGCGGCTCACGTCCGAATATCTCCTTCACGAGAGCCTGCACTTTTGGTACACGTGTCATGCCGCCGACGAGAATCACTTCGTCGATGTCCGTGGGGCGAAGACCCGCGTCCTTCAACGCCTGCTCTGTCGGTCCGAAGGTACGCTGAATCAAGTCATCAACCAATTGTTCGAACTTTGCGCGGGTGATGTTCATGTTCAAGTGTTTTGGCCCGTCAGCAGTTGCCGTAATGAACGGCAGGTTCACTTCCGTCTGCATCAACTGCGAAAGCTCCATTTTGGCTTTCTCGGCTGCTTCGCGCAAGCGCTGCAGCGCCATCGGGTCTTTGCGGAGATCGATGCCTTCCTGCTTTTTGAATTCATCTGCCATAAAGTCGACCACGCGCTGGTCGAAGTTGTCGCCGCCAAGGTGTGTATCGCCGTTCGTGGACTTCACTTCGAACACGCCTTCGCCCAGCTCGAGGATTGAAATATCGAACGTTCCACCACCGAGATCGTAGATTGCGACTTTGACATCCTTGTTCCGCTTATCGAGCCCATACGCGAGTGCCGCGGCCGTTGGCTCGTTGATGATGCGTCGAACGTTCAGACCCGCAATTTCGCCTGCTTCTTTGGTGGCCTGACGCTGTGCATCGTTGAAGTACGCCGGAACAGTTATCACAGCCTCGGTCACTTTCTGCCCGAGATAATCTTCAGCGGTTTGCTTCATCTTCTGAAGAATCATCGCGCTGATTTCCGGCGGTGAGTATATGCGATCTCCCACCTCAACCCGTGCGGTGTTGTTCTCGCCCTTCACCACTTTGTAGGGCACAAGCGTCATTTCTTCATTCACTTCATTGTGGAAACGCCCCATGAAGCGCTTGATGGAGAATACCGTATTCTGCGAGTTCGTCACTGCCTGACGTTTCGCAGCCTGGCCAACGAGGCGCTCGCCATTCTTCGCAAAGGCAACCACCGAGGGGGTGGTTCGCCCTCCTTCCGAGTTTGCAATAACAACCGGGTCGCTGCCTTCCATAACGGCAACGACAGAGTTGGTCGTTCCGAGGTCAATGCCAATGATTTTTCCCATAGAAAACTCCTTCGTTTGAATGTAACCTGAAGTTGATACACTTATCTGTTCCTACACTACCCAACGTTGTGCCAGAACATATTGGCGCAAAGAATTCTCTGTAATCGTTTATGTAACAACCAGTTACGGAAATCTCTGTCAATTGTAAATGTCCGGTCAATGTGCTTTGCAGTTGCCATGCTGACAGAACGAAAGACGCATTGTGTCAGCCGGTAGCCAATTTCGTGACAGAATTGCTGCTCAAATTATTAACTTGACTTTCCATTCTGTTTGTACTATTCTGAATGGTGCAGATTGAAGAACCTGAGCCTCGTGTCGCTTCTCTGCCTCGTCCCGGGTTGGTTCACATAATTCCTTCGCTCAATCAGTCAAGAACAAGAATTTTCGCCAAGGTGATACATGTTTTCAGAGCGTGTACTTCGCAAGGGCTTGAAAACGAAGACGTTCGGCAGCAAGATTTTTACATTCCAGTCCATTGATTCGACGAACAACTGTGCCAAAGCAGTTGCAAATATCGGCGCTGCAGAAGGCGTTGTAGTTATTGCCGAGGAACAAACGGCCGGGAAGGGGCGCCTCGGAAGAAGTTGGCAGGCCAATCCTGAAGAGAATCTCACATTCTCCGTTGTTCTTCGCCCGAAAATCTCTCCCGAGGCCGTCAACCTTTTGCCACTCTATGTTGCCATTGCTGTTGCACAGGCAATCGAGCGCACAACTTCTCTCAAAGTAGAATGCAAGTGGCCCAACGACTTGCTCATCGGCAAGAGAAAGGTGGCCGGAATTCTCATCGAAGGCTCGATTCAACAGGGTGTTCTGGAATATGTTGTGGTGGGATTAGGCATTAATGTGAATCAAACCAATTTCCCTTCGGATTTGTTGCAGAAGGCGACTTCGCTCAAGCTGGAGTCGGGTCAGGAAATCGATAGAGTTCAATTGTTCAGACAGATTCTCACATCGTTTGAATCGACCTACACAACATCTCTCCGCAACAGCTTCGAGTCAACGATTCCCACATGGCTTACTCGCTCAACAATGCTCAACAAACCCATCGTCGTATCCCAGCAGGGCAACATCATCAATGGAGTAGTGAAAGGCCTGAGCAGAGATGGGGGGATTGTACTGCAGACAAACGGATCGGAAAAGACACTGTTTGCAGGTGATGTGACTATTCTGGGAGATACAGCCGAGCAACTTGCGGCTCTCAAGAATGAGCCGGCTGCAAATTTTGCAGCCACCACTCCCTGATGCTTCTTGCGCTCGACATCGGAAACTCCACGATAAGCTGCGCCCTCTTCGATGGCGAAAAGCAGGCAGGGGCTCTCAGCGTTTCCAGCACTGTTCAGCGCAATGCAGACGAAACATGGGATGTGATTCGGGCCTTCCTGTCGGAACACAAAGCCGCCCCGGACATGATAACGGGTTTCGGGATCTCTTCTGTCGTTCCATTTCTTACTTCTCTTTTCAGCACTTTGGCACAAGACCGGCTCAATGTTGAGCCGGTAGTCGTCAGTGGTACCTTGGACCTTGGCATTGCTATCCGCTATGCAGATCCTTCCTCCCTCGGCTCAGACAGGATTTGCAGCGCCATTGCCGGATACAGGAAGTTCGGCGGGCCGCTTATTATCGTTGATTTCGGCACTGCCACAACGTACGGCGTGGTGGCGGAGAATGGGGACTTCCTTGGCGGGGCAATCTCCCTGGGCATAAAATCAACGGCCGACGCCCTTTCAAAGAGAACCGCGCAACTTCCTTTAATCGAACTTCATCCGCCGGCGTCAGCAATCTGTACCGACACGCGCTCGGCAATTCAGGCGGGGGTCATGTTCAGCATGATCGATGCAGTAGAAGGTATGATACAACGCTTCAAAAAGGAATTGGGAACCGATGCGAAAGTCGTGGTAACAGGTGGCCTCTCAACACTGATCAGCAAGTATACACCTATCGTCGACGCCTGCGAGCCGGCACTCGTGCTCGAGGGAATCAGACTGATTCATGAACGGGTGAGACAAAGGCTCCCCTGAAAGCAAAAGCCCCATGTGGGGCTTGTTTGCTTTTCGGGTGGTGGTGATGTGAGAACAATTCAGGGTGTTCCGAATATCTTCACCGATGCCTGGGCAAGTTGCACAAGCGGGGTGAAGTAGAGACCGAACAACAACGTCGGAACAAGAAGAAGCATGATGACGAGCTTCTGGGCAAAACTGAAATCAAGGGAGACGTTTGAGTGGCGTTCATCCGACCGAAGATACATATTCCTGAACACCCGCACGTAGTAGTACAACGAAATAACGCTATTCAGCGCCCCGACTACTGCCAACCAAACCCATCCGCTATTCAGCAATGCTGCAAACAAATAGAGTTTTCCGATGAATCCTGCAGTCGGAGGCAAACCCGTTAGCGATACGAGAAAGATGGAGAGTGCCACCATCGCCAGAGGCGCTTTCGGTCCGATACCCCTGTAGTCGTCGATATCCTCGCTGCCGATCTTGTTCGCAACCAGCATGACGATATAGAATGCACCGAGGTTCATGAACAAATACACAACAAAGTAAAGCATGATTGCTGCCAAACCCTCGTTGTTCAACACCACGATACCCATCATCATGTAGCCTGCGTGTGCAATGCTGGAGTACGCCAGCATGCGCTTGAGATTGTTCTGCCAGATTGCGACAAGATTCCCGAACGTCATCGTTAGCACGGACAGGGCAACGATCACCGTGACCCAGTCAAATCCTTGAACACTTTCCCATGCTCCATCGGGCAAGGTCAAAATGCTTGAATCGAAAAACGTGACCTTGAAGAAGCGAATCATCATCGCGAAGCCGCCGGCCTTCGAGGCGACGGAAAGAAACGCCGTGATGGTAATCGGGGCGCCCTCGTACACATCGGGCGTCCAGAAGTGGAACGGCACGGCCGAAATCTTGTAGCCGAAGCCTGCAATCACAAGAACTCCTGCGATAAGCAACGCAAAACTGTTCACCTCTCCGCCTGCAAGCACCTGGTTGATGGTGTAGAGATCAAGAGAACCTGTCATTCCGTAAATAATTGAAATGCCGTACAGCATCAATCCGGACGAGAGCGAGCCGTAGATGACGTATTTGAGCGATGCCTCACTGGAATCCTGCGCCTCGCGAGTATAGCCGGAGAGAATATAGGAGGTGATGGAAGATAGCTCGAGCGCGAGATACATCATCAGCAGATTGCTCGCCCCGGCCATCAACATCATCCCCAATGTCAGCGCAAGGAGCAGCGAGTAGTATTCCCCGAGCCGCCTTCCGGCTGAATTCAGTTCGACAGAACTCAGGGAGAACACAACAATCAGAACCGCCGAAAACACAATGAGAAGTTTGAAGAAGAACGCGAACGAATCGACGGCAATCATATTACTGAAGATTGACGCATGCATCGTCGATTGACCAAGAACAAGAACGCCCGTCACCGCGAGCCCCGCCAGAGCAACGAAGGGAACGACCTTGACTGATCGCCGGAAAATCAGGTCAGCGATGATTGCGGCGAGAAAAGCAAGCACAAGCGCCGCCTCGGGGTAAAACAAGCGTAAGTCGTGAAGAATTTGTTCCGTCATATTCAGATCAGAGTTAGCGAATTGTACAAGGGCGTTACCGTGCGCCCATCATTACAGCACCTTGAGCAGTATGCAGTAGTTCTGCGAGATGATTCAGCGAAGTATTCATCAAATCCAGAACAGGCGAAGGATAAATGCCGAGGAAGATCACAATCACTGCAAGCGGCACAAGCATCACCATTTCACGGCCATCCATGTCGGTCAGGTCCTTCCACTTCTCAGGCAACGTGCCAAGAAACACACGTTGCAACGTCCACAACATATATCCCGCTGTGAAAACAATCGTAATCGCCCCGATGATCGTGAGAGTTCGGAATGTCTGGAATGCACCGAGCAGCGAAAACGCCTCGCTGATAAATCCGCTCAGTCCCGGCAAGCCAAGCGCCGCGAAGAATGCAATGGACATAATTGCGGCATATTTCGGCATTTTGTTCATGAGTCCGCCGAACTCATTCAACCCGCGTGTGTGGGCACGGTCATAAATCACGCCCACTATCAAGAAGAGCATTGCCGTGATGGTTCCGTGGTTGAACATTTGGAATACGGCACCCGTCATGCCTTGCGTGTTCATCGACGCCATACCGAGCGTGACAACACCCATGTGGCTGATGCTCGAATAGGCAATTAACTTCTTGAAATCCGTCTGCGCCATTGCCACCAACGCCCCGTACACCATACTGATGACGCCGAGCAACGCAATCCACCATGAATAATGAATCATCGCATCGGGGAAAATCGGAATGCTGATACGCATAATTCCGTATGTGCCAAGCTTCAGGAGAACGCCTGCCAGAATAACGCTGATAGGCGTGGGCGCCTCCACGTGCGCATCCGGCAACCACGTGTGGAACGGAAAACTCGGTATCTTGATCGCAAACCCGATAAACAACCCGACGAACGCCAGATAGCGCCATGATGTATCGAGACCGGCAAGCAATGAATCGGGTACAAAATTCCCGGGATTCATCATCTGCAGCATGTTGAAGGTATAGATCTTTTCGAGACCCTCTGTACCCCTCTGCATCGCCTCAGTGACAGAATAGATTATACCGTTTGCATCGATGTATACGTTAACGCTGAAGTAGAGGGCGATCATCACCAGCAGCATCAGAACCGATCCGAAAAGGGTATAGAGGAAGAACTTGATTGCAGCGTACTCACGCCGCGGGCCTCCCCAAACGCCAATCAGAAAATACATCGGCAGCAGCATTACTTCCCAGAACACATAGAAGAGGAAGAAATCGAGCGACACAAATACGCCCATCATTCCGGTGTCGAGCAAGAGAAGCAGAGCAAAGTAGCCCTTGATGGATTTGTCTATCGTCCAAGATGAAATGACAGCAACAAAACTGATCAGGGCCGTCAACAACACCATCGTAATACTCAATCCGTCAACGCCGAGCAAATATTCAATGTGAATTCTGCCGAACCACGCAACGCTTTTGATATCAATCCATGTCGCCTTTTCGACAAACTGCATACCCTCCTGCGTGTTGATGCCTGCCAGCCCTTTGTCGAATTTCATTACCAGCGCGAAGGCAACGATCAACTGGAGTCCCACAAACGCCAACGACGACCACTTGATGGCATTGCGCTGTTCCTTGGGAATCATCAGAACGATGATCATACCGACGACCGGCAGAAACGTCACCCACGTGAGGGCGCCTACACCGAGAATTGAGAATTCCATATTTCCATACCTCTGTGAGAAAAATCAGAATCGAATTACAGTAACCGCATCGCAAAATAAAACACCATAACGCCAAACACGGCAAGCGCGACGTAGGTTTGCACTTTACCTGTTTGGGTTTTCTTCAACGCTATTCCAAAGAATCCGGAAACATAGGCAACAGCGTTCACTGCGCCGTCAATAACCCAGTTGTCAAACCATCCGCTGATTGCAGAGGCCACCTTCGTAACCCAGCCGGACCCGTTCACAATACCGTCGACGATTGTATTGTCAAACCATTTCAGGATTTCCGTCAATCGAAGCGATGCACCAATGGCAATAACACCATACAGTTCATCGAAATACCATTTGTTCAACAGAAACTTGTGAAGTCCGCTGAAGTTCTCTGCAACCTTGTCGGCGCTGATTTTCTTCCACTGATACGTGGCGAAAGCAATGAGGATTCCGAGTCCCGCCACTGCCAGCGACAGGAACATTGCCGTATAATGCGCGTGATGATGCGCTTCTGCAAACACCTCCGTTGATGCTGCTGCAACCGAAGCGGGTACAACCGTTTCCGGCCTTTGTGTTGCCTGGGAAATCCACCCGTCTGCTCCATCCAACGGATTCATACTGTAGAAAAAGAACAATGATAACGCGGCAAGTATCATCAGCGGCACCGTCATCACCTTCGGTGATTCGTGAATGAGACTGATGCGCTCAGGATTCTTGTGTTCGCCAAAGAATGTAAGGATGACAATTCGGAACATATAGAAGGCAGTCAGCCCGGCAACGAAGAATCCCACAATGGGAATAAGCACGTGTCCCGTCAAATTGCTGAACGCAAGCGTGCCCGCAAGAATCGAATCCTTGCTCAAAAATCCGGATGTAAGGGGAACGCCCGAAATCGCAAGCGTGAAAATCAGAAATGTCCAGAACGTCACCGGCATCTTCGCCTTCAATCCGCCCATGTTGCGAATATCCTGCGGGTCGGTGTGATGGTCATGCTGATGGTGGAGAGCATGATGCATCGCGTGAATCACCGACCCGGAGCCAAGGAAGAGACCTGCTTTGAACATGGCATGTGTGACAAGATGGAAGAAACCGGCGGTGTACGCCCCGACACCGAGACCCATCACCATGTACCCCAGCTGGCTAATTGTGGAATATGCAAGAACCTTCTTGATATCATTCTGTGCAACTGCAATCGTTGCCGAAATGAACGCGGTGGTTGCTCCAATGTAGGCAATGACCATCAACGCATCAGCCGTCATCAGCGGAAACGTTCGTGCAACCAAATACACGCCTGCGGCGACCATTGTCGCGGCATGGATCAATGCACTGACAGGCGTCGGGCCTTCCATCGCATCGGGCAGCCAGACGTGCAACGGGAATTGTGCAGATTTGCCGATCGCCCCGCAAAAAATCAGTACGCCAGCGGCTGTCAACCACCATTCACTGCCAAAGGGAAGATTGCCGGCTTTCACATGCTCGAAAATTTCGGTCAGGCCGAACGTGTGGAATGTTCCGAAAAGAACCATGATACCGACAAAGAAACCCACATCGCCTATGCGGTTGGTGATAAACGCCTTCATGCCTGCATCCGACGCACTTTTCTTTTCATACCAGTGTCCGATGAGAAGGTACGAGCTCAAACCGACCAACTCCCAGCCGACATAGAGCAGAAACAGATTGTTCGCAAGAACGATCATCAACATTGAGAATGAGAAGATGCCGAGATATGCGAAGTAGCGCGAGTAACGGACGTCGCCGTGCATATATCCGATGGAGAAGAAATGCACGAGCGTGCTGATCAGCGTGACGACCACAAGCATAATGGCGGCAAGATTATCAACCGAGAAACCCAGGACAATCTTGAGGGGCCCGATGCCCGGCACATCGTGAAAATCTATCCACGTGAAGTTGAGCGAAAGCGTTTCCACATGATACAGCATCAGCTTCTGGTAGAGGACAACGAGGGAAAGCAGAAGGGCGACCGAAATGGCGAATGTTTCCAGCCAATCACCCTGACGGGGCAATCTCTTCCCGAAGAAGATCACTTTCATGAAGCCGATGAGCGGCAACAGAAGGATCGCTACAGAGAGATACATCAACAGTTCTTGAGACATCACACAATCAATTCAAATTGAACAATCTTCCGGATCCACATTCCATTATTCCTTCATCGTGCTGATTTCGTCCACGTTCACGGTTTGGAAGCGTTGGTAAATATTGAGAACGATTGCCAGGGCAACCGCCGCTTCGGCAGCAGCGAGGATGATAACGAAGATAGCGGCCACCTGTCCGTCAAAATTCACGCCGCCGTAGCGAGAGAATGCGACAAAGTTGATGTTTGCCGCGTTCAGTACGAGTTCAACGCCCATCAGCACCATGATCGCGTTGCGGCGCGTCGCAATACCGTAGATACCGAGGGCAAACAGAATCGCGCTGACGATCAGAAAGTGCGACAGCCCGACCTTCGGCAGCCAGCGGATAATTTCAGCAACAGAGGTTTCCATAGTTCGTTGTCTTACGTTTTCGTTCGTCTTCGGGCAAACATCGCCGCTCCCATCAGGGCAACCAGCAGGAGAACCGATGCTATTTCAAACGGCAAGAGATAGCTCGTCATGAGCATTTCGCCAAGGGTTTTGGTTGTTGTCTCGAACGCCGGAAGCGGCGGTGCAACATCACCCTTCCATGTTGAATAGAACAAACCGCCGAGCGTTCCTGCAACTACAGCAACAAGAAGGAGCGCCGGAATGGTATGCAGCGTTCCGGTTTTCAGTTCAACATTCACGATTTTATTTGTGAGCATCACGCCAAACAGCATCAAGACAAGAATCCCGCCGACATAAATCAGCACTTGCGTTACCGCGATGAAATCGGCGTGAAGCAAAACGTAGAGTGCGGCAACGCCGAAGAATGTGAACAGCAGCGAAAAAGCAGAGTAGATAACACTTTTCGAGAAGACGACGATGAACGCCGAAACGACTGTGATGAAGGCAAAAACGAAGAACACTATATCAAATAATTCCATAACGCTACGATTTATTTTCAGGATTCTCCGGCGGATCAACGGGTGTCGGCGCCGGTGATGAAGCAGGTTTTGCAACGGGCACGCCGGCCGGCTTCGCACCAACCGGAACCCGGGCGGGCGCCGGGGTTGCGGGTTTCGGCGGGGCAGCGGCTTTCTTTGCGGCTTGTTCCTTTTCGTAAGCGGCCAGTTTCGTTTTTGCCGCGTCGATCTCCGCCGGTGTCATAGTTGCGTACCGGTAAATCAGATTGTTGCGTTCGTATTCCGAGAATTCGTATACGTCCGTCATCTTAATACACTCGGTCGGACACGGAGGAACGCATAAGCCGCAATAACAGCATTTGGCAATATCAATATCGAAACGGGGAACATACAGCCGCTTCTTCGTTCCGACAGAGGTCAGGCCAAGATCAACATCGGGAGTTGACTTGAGTGTTTCGATCGTGATGCAATCAACCGGACATGCCATTGCACATTGGTCGCACCCGATGCAATCATCCATGTTGACATACAGCCGGTTGCGGGCGCGTTCGGGAAGCTTCAGCTTCACGTCGGGGTACTGAATGGTCACCGCCGGCGTGAACAAATGCGACCAGGTGATCTTCATCCCGACGAGAACCGTCCAGATCCCTTCCCAGATATTCTTGAAGTATGTACCCATGAACATTCCTTTTTGTCTCAACTCAACGGGCGAGCATCACCCAGAACCCGACTCCGAGCACAATCACAAACGAAAACGGAATCAACACCTTCCATCCCACATACATCAACTGATCGACACGCAGGCGCGGCAACGTCCAGCGAAGCCACATATGCACGAAAATGAACGCCATGCCCTTGCTGATGAACCAGAAGAGTCCCCAAACCGGCCCGGACATGAAATCGCCGAAGGGTGAGTTCCAGCCGCCGAAGAAGACCGTTGCGGCAATTGCCGACACCGCGAACATGTTGGCATATTCCGCGAGAAACAGAAGCGCAAATTTCATTCCGCCGTATTCCGTGTGGTAGCCGGCGACAAGCTCGGATTCCGCTTCGGGAATATCGAACGGCGTTCTGTTGACTTCCGCAAGCGATGCAACAAAGTAGATGGTTGCAGCGACGAACAGGAGAGGAAATTTCTGAAAGACGAACCAGTTCCAAAAATATCCGGATTGTGCGCGGTTGATTTCCTGCAAATCGAACGTGCCGACAATCATGATAACCGCAAGCAGCGAAAGTGCAACGGGAATTTCGTAGCTGACAATCTGCGCCGCAGCTCGCATGGCTCCAAACAGCGACCATTTGTTGTTGGATGCCCATCCGGCCATCAACAATCCGATCACGACAAACGACGAGACTGCAAGAATGTAGAACAACCCGATATTGATCTCGCTGCCGACATACGCGGCGCTGAATGGAATTGCCGCATAGGCCGCAAAGGAACCGACAAACACAACGTACGGGGCGAGATTAAAAAGCTTCCTGTCCGCAGCCGCGGGGATGATATCTTCCTTCTGTATAAGCTTCAGAATATCAGCAATCGTCTGGGCCCAGCCATGCCAGCCCCCGGTACGCATTGGGCCGAGACGATCCTGCATGTGGGCTGAAATCTTCCGCTCCCACCACACGGCAAACAACGCGAACGGAATAATCCACACCAAGGGTACTGCAGCCAGTAGAACGTACACCAGGATTTCGTTTTGAAGTATGTCGATGAGGAATTCTTTCATAGTCGTTTCAATACATCGTCATCCGTAATGATTACCTGTCCACCTCGCCCAGCACAATATCAACACTGCCGAGGATCGCAATCACGTCCGAAATCATGGCCCCGCGACTCATCGCAGGCAATACCGAGAGGTTGACGAAACAGGGGGGGCGGACTTTCACCCTGAACGGACTTGACGTGCCGTCGGCAACAACGTAATACCCGATTTCACCTTTCGGAGTTTCCGTCCGTACGTACACTTCGCCGGCATCCGGGCGAATCCGCTTGGGGATTGCGGATTGCACGTCGCCCGGAGGCAGCTTGTCAACAGCCTGTTCGATGATGTTGACACTCTGCTCCATCTCATCAACACGAACCATGTACCGATCCCAGCAGTCTCCTACTGTTCCTTTCAATCCCTTTCCGGTGGGAATTTCGAATTCGAGCTTGTCGTACACCGAGTAGGGGTCGTTCTTGCGCAAATCGAACTTCACACCCGAACCGCGCAACACGGGGCCGCTCGCGCCATAGTTGACGGCAACATCGGCAGGCAACACGCCGACGTTTGCGGTACGCTCGACAAAAATCTTGTTGTACGAGAGAAGATTGTTGAGCTCCTTGATGGTACCGCGAAACATCTTGCAGAATCGTTTCACCTTCTCCGCAAAATCCGCCGGCACATCGTGCGACAATCCGCCGATCCACATGTAGTTGTAGAGAAGACGTGCGCCGCACGTTTGTTCGAAAATGTCGAGAATTGCCTCACGATCCCGCATACAGAACAGGAACGGCGTGAACGCTCCGATATCCATGCCGTACGTTCCGATGGCAATCAGGTGGCTTGCAATCCGTTGAAACTCCGCCATGATAACACGGATGTATTCAACACGCTCGGGTACTTTGATGTTGAGCAATTTCTCGCACGCAACAACATAGCCGAACTCCGCATTCATGGCGGCCACATAATCCATGCGGTCACAGTACGGAATCACCTGTTGGTAATTCGTCATGTGTTCGGCATGCTTCTCGAAGCACCGGTGCAGATAGCCGAAATGCGGAATTGCATCAACAACAATCTCACCGTCAACAATCAACTCCAAGCGCAAAACACCATGTGTTGACGGATGTTGCGGCCCCATATTGACGACCATTTCCTCGGAGCGCAATGCCCTCCCGAAACCGGGAATCGTCATCGGACGTGCATCAATTTTTTCGACGAGTGTTTCCATCAATACGGCACCTTCATGCCATTATAAAACTCAGGCACTTGATAATCTTTGCGCAAGGGGTGTCCCTCCCAATCATACGGCATCAGAATCCGGCGCAGGTCGGGGTGTTCATCAAACATAATCCCGTACATATCAAACGCTTCGCGTTCATGCCAGTTGGCGGTTTTCCAAACAGATTCAACCGACATGCAGTGCGGATTCTCGACAGTAACATCAACCTTGAGTGTAATTTTGTGATTCCACTTGATTGAATGGAGATGATAGACGACGCCCATTTTCCCGCCGGTGTAGTCGATTCCGCTCAAACACATGAGTGAGTCGAACGCGAGAGATGCATTGTCACGCAGAAACAGCGACACTTCTTTGATTTTCGCCGGCGCAATCTTCACCCACGGATCAATCACGCCGTCAATCTTCGCTTCGACGACTGCGTCACCAAACCGCGTCTTGATGGTGTCGTGGATTTCCTGAGAGATCATGCGAATCGGTAGTTTCTTGTTGGTGATGGAGGGACGAGCATCAGGCTGACTTTCGTTTTGCGAGGCTTTCGTTGCGGATTTTTTCTTGCAGCTTCATCAGCCCCTCGATCAGCGCTTCAGGTCGAGGGGGGCAGCCCGGAACGTACACATCGACAGGAATCACCCGGTCAACTCCTTTAAGCACGTGATATCCGTGTTCCCAATACGGGCCCCCGCAGTTTGCACAACTGCCCATCGAAAGCACGTAGCGCGGCTCGGACATCTGATCGTACAGCGTTTTGATGCGTGATGCCATTTTGAGTGTTACAGTTCCCGCAACAATCATCACATCGGATTGGCGCGGGGTCCCTCGGAAGAAAATGCCGAAACGGTCGGTATCGTAATGCGAAGCGCCTGTTGCCATCATTTCAATTGCACAACACGCGAGTCCGAATTGCATGCCCCACATCGACGACAATCGTGCCCAGTTCAGGAGATTATCCATCGAGGTGATGATGACGTTGCTGTTCTCAAATTTTTGGTCTAAAAGACCCATAATCCCTCTTCAGTCAATGAAGGTCATGCAACAACTTCTTCTTCCGTCAAATGCGTTTCTCTCACGCCGACACCCTTCTCATACTTTGGAATCTTCGGCGCCGGCTTGTCCCAATCAAGGTCGCCGTTGCGCCATACATACGCGTACCCGACAAACAGAATCGTAAGAAACACGACCATCTCAATAAAAGCAAACCAGCCCAACTCTTTGAAAACGGTGGCCCAGGGAAACAGGAATACGACTTCCACATCGAAGATGATGAAGATGAGGGCAATAACATAGAAACGAATGTTGAAGCGGACCCGGGTGTCACCAATGGGCGACTCGCCACATTCGTATGTGGTGAGTTTGCTCGGATAGGGTCTGTTGGGGCGCAGCAACCATGCAAAAATCAAACCGCCTGCAACAAATACCAACCCTACGAGGAAAAACAGAAATACCCGTCCAAATTCGGTGAGCATGAAGTAGGTGTCTCCTGAGAATCAGGTGATGCGTGTTGTGTGTCGTCGACCAAGTACAAACGACATATGAACGGAGAGAATGTTAACCCGAATAATTATACAAAGAAGGTGGAGAAGAGTCAAGAAAAGTTTCGTTGCCACTCTCCTCTTTCGTTCAACGCTCACTCCCAACGAAACATCTTCACCGCGATAATAATAGAAATGACAGACCATGCACCCAACCCGCCAAGTTGCGGCAGAATCTGGACAAGAGTTGCATCATCGATTGCGATGGAACGCATCGCATCGGCCAGATATGAAAGCGGGAGAAGATCCACAACCGAACGGACAAACCCGGGCAGCGAGTCGCGGCTGAAGAAAATACCCGACAGCAGCATCATGGGCATCGCAATAATATTGGCAAGCGGAGCAACCTGATCTTCGCTCTTGCTCGTACCCGCTATGGCGAAGCCAAGGGCAAGAAAGACGATGGCGCCGACCATGCCGACAACGAACATCCTCCAGAAACTGCCGATGAAATGCAGATCGAGAAAGAAGTAGGGAACAAGCGTCATAATCACAATTTGCATCATGACAAGTACAAGACGCATGGCAACAGATGAAATGATGAAATCGTTCGGGTTGATGGGCGTGACAAACAAGCGGCGGAGGATACCCCGTTTTTTCATCGAAACGAAGCCGAACGCAACGCCGAAAATACCGAGTTGCATGATCGACATCGAGAGAATGCCGGGGGCGACGAAATCGAAATATGTGAGATTGCGGCTTTCCACAGCGTGTACAGCAAGCCTGGCACGTCCGGCTTCACCGCGTTCGGCAAACGTGATTTCATCAAGCACTCTCTGCAGAATCAGTAAGCCCAATTGCGATTCCTGAGGCTTCGCTTCACTCGTGAAGGCTGTTATCTCGAGCGCGGCACTGGGTTGATACGCCGACGGCACGACAAGCACGATGGCCCGTTCCCCCTTTTTCAGTAATTGAAGTTCCGTCTCTCTCTCGCCCTCGTACATCTTCAGCGTTTTGACCTCGCTCAAGGCGGTCAGCAACCTTGACGCTTGCACGCCGGCTTCATTGACAATGCCAAGTTCCACACGCCCGATACCGTCGAAACGAACAAAACTGAAGAGGAGTATCATGAACAATGGCAGCACAAGCGACCAGAGAATCGCCTCCTTCTGGCGCAGAAGCATCTTCATTGATGCGATGAACAATTTCCATTTGAGACGCATCAGTGTTCTACTCCTCCCTCAACAAATGCCCTGTCAAACTCAGGAATACATCCTCAAGATTTGCGAGCCGCTCAACCCGTTCCTTCTTGAATCCGCCGGAGACGAGTTTGCTGATCAGGGCTTGCGGCTTGTCGAATGCGATGATCTTTCCTTTATCCATGATAGCAACACGGTCGCAGAGTTCTTCCGCTTCTTCCATGTAATGTGTCGTGATGACAATTGTTTTTCCCTCCGAGCGGATGCGTTTGATAACACCCCAGAGATGTCGTCGTGATTGCGGGTCGAGGCCTGTTGTTGGTTCATCAAGAAAGAGCACAACCGGGTCGTTCACGAGTGCCGCTGCAATCGAGAACCGTTGCCTCTGTCCGCCCGAGAGATGGACAACTTGAGCCTTCGCTTTATCCTCGAGTTCCACTTCTGCGAGCAGCCGCACCGGGTCAACGCGGCGCCCGTACATCTCGCCAAACAACTCCAGGATTTCCTTCAGATTCAGCTTGTCGAAAAACGAAGACGATTGCAGTTGTACACCGATGATGCGTTTCACGTGTTGCGGCCGGGCCTTGACGTCGAGGCCGTTGAGCGTGATTTCACCGCCGTCGATTGGCCTGAGTGTTTCAATCATTTCGAGCGTGCTGGTTTTGCCCGCGCCATTCGGGCCGAGAATACCGAAGATTTCCTGCGGGAAGACATCAAAGCTGACGCCGTCAACGGCGAGAAGACCGTTGTAGCGTTTGGAGAGATTTTGCACTTTGAGAACAGGTTCCATCAAGTTACTTCAGTTTCAACGGATTATCCAAATCAAGGCGACGCTGTGAAAGCGTGACATACTTCTCGCTCACTTCGTACCCCACGTATGAACGGCCGCATTGCTTCGCCGCCAGACATGTTGTGCCGCTGCCGCAGAACGGGTCTAGCACAACATCGCCTGCAAACGTGTACAACTCGATCAGGCGTCGCGGCAGCTCAACGGGAAACGGCGCTGGATGCCCGACACGTTTCGCCCGTTCTGCAGGGAATTGCCAGACACTTTTGGTGAATTCAAGGAACTCACCTTTCTTGATTGTATTCTGCTTCTCTCCCTTTGTCCGTGAGTAGTTCCCTTTGGAGAAGATGAGAATGTATTCATGAATGTCGCGCAACGTCGGATTGCTGGCGGATTGCCAGCTTCCCCACGCCGTGGATGGACTTGCGCTCGATGCTTTGTCCCAGATGATCTCTCCCCTCATCTTGTATCCAATTTCCTGCATATCATGAATAATGTAGGCGTGCAGCGGGATGTACGGTTTACGCCCGAGATTCGCGACATTGATGCAGGCTCTCCCTCCATCTACCAATACCCGGTAGGTTTCCGCAAAGACTCTCTTCAGCAGCTGACGATACTCATCAAGCGTAAGATCGTTATCGTATTCTTTCGTCACGTTGTATGGAGGAGATGTGATCATCACATGGATGCAATTATCGGGAAGATCATCCATCCTCTCGCTGCTTCCACAAATAATGGTATCACGCAACGCGGCCGGCACCGGGTTTTCGTCTTGCGCACCGTTTTCTTCCGACCGCAACCCGTCGTACAGTTTGCTTGCGTAGAATTTTGAGGCATCGTGGCCGATGCGACCCGCTGTTCCAAACGCGCTTGTTGCCGTTGCCGTACGATTGTGCTTCTTCTTCCCCTTCATTGCTTCGCGATTGCAAATGAATCCATGGCGGCGATGGTTGTCCGGTATTCGACATTTGTAAACTCACGCTGCAACCTGATTGGAAACGCGACGGAATCAAACACGACTTCAACACGTTCGGTTACGTGTTGCGTATCGCGCAACGTGAAGGTCACCGGAATTCTCAACAACGTATCCGGAAATGAATACCACCGGAACACTTTCCGCATTTCTGTTTCCCGCAATCTGCGATCCCGGGCTTGCGGACCGTGCGCCCATTGTGATCGTACTTCAAATGGTTGATCGCTTTCGTACACCAGGTTTACCAGCAACGGCTTGAATTGCGTATGAACTTCAAGCACACGCTCGACTCGCCAGGTGGAATCGGAGATTCTCGCCGGTTCTTCAACTGATTGCGACACACCGACCCAATTCACCGAAAGCCCCCGAGCCTCCTGCACGGCGGCATAATTCTGCCTTCCGGTCAATGTGGTATCGCGTCCATTGAGTGTGCCGGTCAATCCCTCAAAGTATTCCGAGCTTCTGATGGTGAATGAACTTGTATCAGCACCGAGTTCATAGTGATGACTGACCCGGACGTTGTTGAACCACAGATTGTCGTACACCGGTTGGGCGAGAAGATATGTGGCAACGCTGACAGCGGCGAGTGATGTCACAAGAAGCCCGTTTCCTTTTCTAAATCTTCTTAACCACATCACATCAACTCCCGACCCACGGTAAATGGCGGCAAAGCCGTACACAAACGGAAGCGACAGTCCTGTGAAGACGACAACGTACCCAAGATGCAAAAGGGCCTTCTGCCAGAAAGCGGACATTTGATTCTGCGCAATGCCGCGCTGGAATAATCCCAATCCATCAAAGAAGACAAGCTTGTACAACACGAGAAATGCCATAGTGAAGAGGATAAGTTTCAGCGCGGGTTTCTTGACACGGGTTGCCAGCGACATGCACAACAGCGAAGCAGCAAGATACATTCCGAGTTCGGGCGTAAGATACGCGGAAAGCAGGGTCATGACAAAAAGGGAAACCAATGCAGGACGGACGAATACAGACGCATCTTCAGTTAACCTGTATCGTCTTACAGCCTGCAAAACAAACCACAGCCCCACAAGGCCGCACAGCGCGCCAAGAATGAGAAAACCTGATTCATTGTTCACCCACGGGAATCGATATCCTCCAATAAGTCCGACAACTGTTTCTGAACTCCAGAGAAAGAATTGAAGAACGAAAGCGACACCAATGAGCTTGAATCGTGACCATTTGATTTTCCTTGCCGTGTCGGGAACGAGCCGGTTCTTGCGGGCACGGACAAATACAGCAACTGAAACCGCGAGAGAAATTCCGATAAACGCCCAAATGACCGGATAGGAGAGGAAGAACACCTGAGATCCGAATTGAATCAATTGATATTGTTCCGTCGTTCGAGAAGGAACACCGCCGTCATACTTCTCAAATAGCTTCAGAACAAGATCACCGGATCGCTTCAGTCCCGATGGTGTGAAGTTCTCCCAATTATCTTGCGGTGTGTGAATAGGGAACGTCACATCGCTCGTGAAGTCGATTGCAGGAATTCCCTTGTCGATGAACGGAATATGATCCGAACCGAACGCGCCGCCCGCGGCAAGATTCAGCGTTGATGAGGCGGTTTGATACACCAGATCCGATTTCTTCAAGTCATGATAGAAAATATCGAACGCTGATTTCACCAGCCACGACGGGGCACTTGCATTGCTGCCGTCCGGATCAGCAAGAAGATAACTCGAACCGTCGGCCATGTCGAGTTGTAACATCAGCACAACGCTGTCGAGATGTTCGAAGTTGTTGACGAAGAACGTCGAACCGCGCAGGCCCTGTTCCTCCCCGCCCCAACAGCAGAAGTACACAGTAGATTCAGTTTCACGACTGCAGATCACACGCGCCAGTTCAATTACACAGGCTGTTCCGGAGCCGTCGTCGTTTGCGCCCGGTATTTCCGGTCCGGAGGAATCAATATGCCCGCCGATAACAATGATGCGGTTGGACTTCCCCTTCTTCACGCCGACAGCCACGCCGCTTTTCGTGTTGACTCCCGCGGCAACCGTCATGGGCAGAACGTAGCTTGTGTCGCAGCCGTATTCCTTGAACTTTTCGGCAGCGAAATTCAGGGCACGCTGTTCGGCGGGCGAACCCATCGGACGGGGGCCGATCTCCAGCACGAGAGTTCTTAGGATGGAGACGGCATTCTCTTCGGAGAATTCTTTCTGTTGCGAAAAGGAACCGGACGAGAAGAGAAGAAGAAGCGGGAGAAGAAAGGTGAGTGTTGTGAGCAAGTTACGGTTTCCACTTTGTTTCAGGAACATTGGCAATGTGATTTGCATATCGTGCCATCACAAACAGCAAATCCGAAAGGCGGTTGAGAAAAACCGTAATACCGTCGCCGATATCCTCGTTGCGGGAGAGGCGAACAACCGTCCGTTCAGCGCGGCGGCATACGGTTCTGGCAAAGTGAAGCCGCGACGCGACCGGCGATCCTCCCGGAAGGATAAACGAGCGCAACGGCTTGAGATGCATCTCGAGTGAATCAATACTCTTTTCAA
>JAHBUR010000035.1 GCA_019637975.1 Bacteroidota bacterium
GTTCGGACTTCCCCTGCTCTACATCTTGCTTCTGGTTCTTTCAGTTCCGCTCACGTTGGAGGGACTCGGGTTTTCACAGTCGGCGCTGAGCGGGTTGAGCTTCAATCTTTCAGGTCCCCTCTGTCTCGCGATCGCCGCGCTGTTTTTCCGCCAATATTTGCTCGAAGAGGATGAGATACGTACTTTGCTCTGGATGCTTGCGATTCCGGCAATCGGCGTTGCAACCATCGCGCTAAATTCGGTTCTCACGACGGATATCTACTATGGTCTCGGCTCAAACTTGGCTTCCAGCGGGGGCTACGGGCCGAACCAAGTATCATCAATTCTCGGGCTCGGTGCACTAAGTTGCTTCTTATTGGCGGTACTGAGCCGGGAGAAGCATATAGTCATTGTCGTTCTTGCGCTTACACTCTGGTTTCTGTCTCAAGCGACACTGACTTTGTCACGTGGCGGCCTCTTTGCATCGGTTCTTTGTATGGTTATTGTCGGTATGCATTTGTTGCGTGACGCAAAGAAGAGACGTATCTTTGTCGGGGCCGCCGGAGTTCTGCTGTTCGTAGGAGGATACTATATCGTGCCCGAGTTGGATTCCTATACGTACGGCGCTGTTGACAAAAGGCTGCAGGATGTGAGCACGACACACAGGGCTGATATAGTTGCGTTGGATTTGGAAGTCTGGGCCGAAAACCCTTGGGTTGGTGCCGGCCCAGGGATGTCGGCAGGGCTGAGAGCAAAGAAGGATTGGACAGGAATGAGGATAGCCGCTCACACAGAGTTCAGCCGATTGCTGTCGGAGCATGGAATTGCGGGGTTGGTTGCCTTGTTCATCTTGTTTTTGATGGCATGGCGCGCGTATTCGCGTTGTGCTTCTATTCAACAGCAAGCTCTGGTGGCTGGATTCCTTGCCTGGTCATTAGCCGAGATGACGCATTCGGCAATGCGCCTCGGGGCAGTGCCATTCCTGTTCGGGCTCGCAATGGTGCAAATGAGATTGTCGCAGGAGAGGGCGGCACAACATACCGCGTCTCAACCCCACGCAAACATGGTAGCACAAAGTAACACATCGGCGCATCGCATACACGTTTGATGACGAACGCGGTATCACAAAAGCGGGCCGAATCTCTGCTCACGTATGTGCCCGGCTCGTTGCAGGAAGGGAAGGAGATTCCAGGTCCAGAGCTCAGAAGTGCCGATGAACAGCGTGTACGCGTACTGCAAGTGGGGAACTTCCTCTCGCAACGGGGATACACACGCCAGTTTGTCGAAGAGCTTTCCGACAGACTCGAACAGGAGGGATGGAATATCATCAGGGCGTCGGATCGGGCGAACAAAGTTGCACGTCTCGGATCGATCGTACGAAGAATTGTTGTGGACAGAAACCGGTTCGACATCGCGCATATTACGGTGTACAGCGGAACCGCATTTCTGTGGGCAGAAACGGCGGCTATGATTCTTGCATTAATGCGGAAGCCTTTTGTTCTCTCGCTTCACGGAGGCAACCTCCCGTCTTTTGCGGCACGTTGGCCGGGACGCGTCAGACGGTTACTCCTGTCGGCGGATGTGGTCATAGCGCCGTCGGGATATATGCGAGACGCCATGCTGAAGTTCCGCAAAGATATTTCGCTGATCGCCAACCCGGTTGATACACGACTCTTTGCATACCGGCATCGCGAGCTCCTCAGGCCGCGTCTTGTTTGGCTCAGGTCGTTTCATGAAACGTACAATCCGGCACTCGCTGCACAGATCTTATCGCTGCTTGTGAGTGAGTTCCCCGATATGACACTCACAATGGCCGGGCCCGATAAGGGTGACGGCAGTTTTCAACGCGTGAAAGAGACGGCGCGGGAACTTGGGGTTGAGCGGAACATCGTCTTCACAGGGCGATTGGAAAACAAGGAGGTTCCGGGTTTCCTAAGCAACGCAGATCTCTTCGTGAACACCACGAATGTAGATAACACTCCGATAAGCATCCTTGAGGCAATGGCATGCGGCCTGTGTGTTGTAACGACGAATGTTGGAGGGATTCCGTATTTGCTGGAGAATGACCACGAGGCACTTCTTGTGGAGCCGAATGACGCCGCACGCATGGCCGGGGCAATTCGCAGGATTCTCACGGAACCTGATCTGGCCCGCCGACTTTCACAAAATGCCCGCCGAAAAGCGGAGCAATGCGATTGGTCGAATATCATGCTTGAGTGGAAAAGAATCTTCACATCACTCCACAGCAATGGATAAGTGTCGCGCGGCATTGTGTTTCAAGGTGTGCAATTGAGTTTGCTTAAACTCCTCTACGATAACTCCCCCTACCCTCTCCGTGTGTTGGCTGCATCGGCGTACGGATTGCGGGTCCGGCAATGGCGCTACGGCAGGAAAACAACCGGGCTTGTAGATACGGCTCTGGAGCGTGACGGATGGTCTGCTGATCGCTGGAATGCATGGCAGAAGGACCGGCTTGCATACATCCTTCACCGTGCTGCGACAAAAGTCCCCTGCTACCGCGCGATGTGGGAGAGCCGCCGACGTGCCGGGGATAATTCCTCCTGTGAAGTTCTGGAGAACTGGCCCGTCCTTAAAAAGGAAACGGTGCGTCGGAATCCTGCGGCGTTCGTTGCCGATGATTGCGACGCGGACAAGATGTACCGCGAACAAACAAGCGGCACCACCGGAACCCCGCTCGCTCTTCTTCATTCCCGGGAGACTCTCCGGCAGTGGTACGCGTTGTTTGATGCACGCGTGAGGGAGTGGAACGGCTTCTCCCGCAATGACAGGTGGGCAATTATCGGCGGACAGCTTGTTGCTCCGGTACGCCAGGTCCGGCCGCCGTATTGGGTTTGGAATGCGGCGTTGAAGCAGCTCTATCTTTCGGCCTATCACATTTCCGCCCGCACGGTCAGTGATTATTTTTCGGCACTCAGAACATACAGGGTTCGATACATCCTCGGATATCCATCCGCCCTTGCGGCACTGGCTCAACATGCGCGCCGGCATGGTATTCCGACTCCCGGCATCCAATTGGTCATCAGCAATGCCGAGCCGTTGTATGACTACCAGCGTGAAAGCATTGCGCGCGGCTTTGGTTGTCCGGTGAGGGACACCTACGGTATGGCTGAATATACGTGCGGAGCGAGTGAATGTACGGAAGGCACAATGCATCTGTGGCCGGAGGCCGGCGTGTGTGAAGTGTTGGAGGATGATGCCGATGTGCCGGTCTTGGCCGGACAAAGCGGGCGACTTATTGCAACAGGCCTGCTGAATTCCGACATGCCTTTGGTTCGTTATGAAGTCGGCGACAGGATTACATTATCAGATTCGTCGGATTGTGCATGCGGACGTTGTCTTCCCATCATACAAAGTATTGAAGGGAGATCGGATGATGCCATTGTCACGCCCGACGGCAGATCTGTTGGCCGGCTCGATCCTGTCTTCAAAGCCGATCTGCCCGTGATCGAAGCGCAGATTATTCAGGAGGAGCACGATCGCCTTCGTGTGAGGATTGTCCCCTCCGCACCGTTCAACGGCAAACACTCCTCTGAAATCGTTCGCCGATTGACAGAACGCGTAGGCCCGATGCACATTGATGTGGAATTGGTTGATCGCATTGAACGGACGAAGAATGGCAAGTTCCGTGCGGTTATTTCGAAAGTGAAGAATAGTCCCGTTCATGAATTCACCTGACACTTCCGGGGCGCAGCCCCGCGTCAGTCTCATCATGCCCGTGCGCAATGAAGCCGATTTCATCGGACGGTGTCTTGATGCAGTTGTTGGCCAGGAATATCCCGCCGGCCTGCTGGAGATCATCATCGCAGACGGTATGTCTGACGACGGAACGAGGGAAATTATCGGGAGATATCAGCAGCGTCATTCCAACATCTTTCTGGTTGACAATCCGGAACGCATCGCAGCGACGGCACTGAACAGAGCGATACGGAGATCATCAGGGGAGATTATTATCCGCGTTGACGGCCATTGCGAGATTGCTCCCGATTACGTCCGCAAATGCGTTGCTCATCTGCAGAAAAACGGCGTTGACGGAGTTGGGGGGCCGATTACAACGGTTGGTCAAACCCCCGTTGCACAGGCAATCGCCGCCGCGATGAGTTCGAAATTCGGCGTCGGCGATTCGGGCTTCAGGGTGTTGAAGGATGAAACCCGCTTTGTTGATACCATAGCGTTCCCGGCATACACGCGCGATTTGATCGAACGGGCAGGTCTGTACGACGAGGAGTTGGTTCGCAATCAGGATGACGAGTACAACTACCGGCTCAGGTCGTCGGGAGCAAGGCTCCTTCTTGCCGCAGACGTCAGATCGACATATTACAGCAGAAGTTCGCTGAGGTCCCTTTGGCGCCAGTATTTCCAGTACGGATTCTGGAAAGTACGCGTAATGCAAAAGTTGCCGGGACAGATGCAGTTGCGTCAGTTTGTGCCGCCGCTATTTGTCGGAACGTTGCTGGCGGGAGTTGCGATGATGCCGTTCAGCTTTTTGGGAATGATCGTGTTTGGAATCCCGTTCGGTTTGTATCTTGCCGCGAATCTTATTGCTTCCATTATGACCGGAGCAGGACTCGGCTGGCGTGTTGCCGGTTTATTGCCGATCGTCTTTGCGATCTTGCATATGTCCTACGGTGCCGGGTTTCTCACGGGACTCTTCCGATTCGTTAATCGGTGGGGTGATCGTGTCGGGCGGGTGCCGGAACGCCGCGAATTGCAGGCCTCTCTTGAGACAAAATGATGGGCACCGCGAGGGACATACTTCTTACTGAATCGGAAAGAATACAATCCGAATACCGACGACGCAGCGGGAGTATCTCGCCGGACAAATATGCGCCGTGGCAGCCTGATGTGTGGCTGACGTTGTCGGAACGCAAGCGGTTTGCTTCCGTGATGCTGCATGAACGCGGAGTGTTTCCCGATGCAAGCAGCAGATGTCTCGAGGTTGGATACGGAACGTCAGGTTGGCTGAGTGATCTGATCGGCTGGGGAGTTCCCGAAACGAACATCAGCGGCATCGAACTCGATGCACAACGTGCCGGCATTGCACGGCAACTCCTTCCGGCAGCGGACTTGCGTGTCGGAGATGCGGCAGGTATGCCCTGGCCGGATGAATCGTTCCATCTGGTCGTTGCCTCCACTGTCTTTACATCGATTCTTGATCAAGAGGTACGACGGCAGGTTGCCGACGAAATCACGCGTGTGCTTGCTCCGGGCGGAGCGTTATTGTGGTACGACTTCACGTTCAACAATCCGAACAATGCAAATGTGAAGAAGGTAACGAAGAAGGAATTGCGCTCACTCTTTCCGGCATTATCGGGAGAGACAAGAAGTCTGACTCTTGCACCGCCGATAGCACGACCCGTCGCCCGGATGAGCTGGACGCTTGCCACTATGCTTGGCGCGTTGCCGTTCCTTCGGACACATTTGCTGGCGGTGTTGGTGAAGGATTGTCGTTGATGGTTGATAGTTGATGGGGGGATAGAAATCAGAAATCAGAAATCAGAATGACAGCATCTCCTGAACAAATTGTGATTAAGCCAATGAAACAGCGACAGACCTTCCTGCCGTTTGCCCTTCCCGATATCGACGGAAGCGAACTTCAGGAAGTGAAAGAAGCGTTGGAATCCGGTTGGATCACAACGGGGCCCAAGGCAAGGCAATTTGAAGCGGAGTTTGCAGCGGTTGTCGGAGCGAAACATGCCGTTGCCGTTAACTCCTGTACCGCCGCAATGCATCTTGCTCTCGAAGCGATAGGGCTTCAGAGCGGGGACGAGGTGATCACGACGCCCTACACGTTTGCCGCAACCGCCGAGGTGATACGCTACTTTGATGCGAAGCCGGTGTTTGTTGATATTGATCCGGCAACGTTCAACATCAACGCCGATCTCCTTGAAGAGGCGGTTACATCGTCGACTAAAGCAATTCTTCCTGTACACATCGCGGGATATCCTGCCCGCATGAAACGCATCGGAGAGATTGCAGCGGGGCGGGGCATTCCGGTGATTGAAGATGCCGCGCACGCTGATCCGCGGACGTTCAGCAAGTGGAACGGGGGAGAATCGGATTCGGCTGCAGTGTGCTTCAGCTTCTACGCCACAAAGACGATCACAACAGGCGAAGGCGGAATGATCTGCACGAACGACGATGCCCTTGCCGACCGGTGCCGCGTGATGGCACTTCATGGAATAAGCCGCGATGCGTGGAAACGCTATACCGCTGAAGGCAATTGGTACTACGAAATCACGTCGCCGGGCTACAAGTACAATATGACGGACGTTGCCGCGGCAATGGGCCTTGCACAGCTCCGCAAGTCCGACAGCATGCTGGCGCGAAGGAGAGAAATTGCCGAAGCGTATAACAGGGCGTTTCGCGCAAATCCCAAATTCCAAATTCCCGATTCCGATCCGTGTCACGGGTGGCATTTGTACATGTTGAGGGTTAACGTGGCTGCCAGCAGTCGGCCGTCAGCAATCGGCAATTTCAGAGCGAAGTTTGTGGAGGAACTGAAAGCCCGCAACATTGGAACGAGTGTCCATTTTATTCCGTTACATCTTCATCCGTACTATCGGGAGACGTACGGCTATACGCCGGAGGATTATCCTGTGGCCTATGCTGAATACCTGCGGGAGATATCGCTCCCGGTTTACTCGAAAATGTCCGACAGGGATGTGCAGGATGTTGTGGATGCTGTTCTGGATGTTGCCGATAGATTGTAACCTTAGCGACCAGTAAGGCTGTGTATCATCATCTCATAGAGACTGTCACCTCGGAAATCAGGCTCGTCCTTGATGCAGTCGAAGAGGAACGTGTACGTCAACTCGCGCAATCCATTCTCTCGGCGCGAACTATTGTTGTTCACGGTGCCGGAAGGGTTGGACTGTCATGCAAAGCGTTCTCCATGCGTTTAGGACATTTGGGCAGAACCGCGTATGTAGCAACAGACTCCACGGTTCCGCCGGTCGGTTCGGGTGATCTCGTCATCGTAGCGTCGAGTTCAGGCGAAACTCAAACAACATTTGATGTGGGAGACATGGCAAAGAAGAACGGGGCGCAGATTGGAGTGATCACAGCGACAACACAGTCGCGCATCGGCGGACTTGCCGATGTTCTCATCGAATTGAAGACACAAACAAAGTCCGGCCCGACCGAAGGCCGCACTTCGATCCAGCCGATGGCAACATTGTTTGAACAGTCTCTGCAGATTCTCTTTGATTTACTTGTTCTCATGCTGATGTCGGAGACACACCGTTCGCATGCCGATATGTGGTCGCGCCATTCGAATATCGACTGAGCCTGAAATTCAGGGGGAATTGCATATATTATCCGCAGGAACAATGCACCACGCTTGCGCTGCATCACGTAACTTTAGTATTGCTTAGCGTTACTTGAGTCTGTTCTGAATGCCGAGAATACTTGAGGGGATGTTCGCGGGGATGGGTCTTCTGGCTCTATCCCCGCTTTTTGTTCTCATAGCAGTACTCGTCAAAATTCACGATGGAGGAGCGGTCTTCTATCGTGCGACGAGGGTCGGAAAAGATGGCAGGCTGTTCGGCGTTGTGAAATTCCGGACGATGGTGCCGGATGCGGAGAAGTTGGGAGCGGCCATCACAGCTTCAGGGGATTTACGCATCACACCCGTCGGAACGTTTCTCAGAAAACACAAGCTTGATGAGTTACCCCAACTGATCAATGTTGTGAAAGGGGAGATGAGTTTCGTCGGTGCACGTCCCGAAGACCCGCGCTATGTGGCACTGTACAATGATGAGCAACTGCGTATTCTCGCGTTCCGGCCGGGCATAACAAGTCCGGCGTCGCTTCGATATCGCAACGAAGAAGCGTTCCTGACCGGTCCCGACTGGCATGAGCGCTATATTCGTGATGTGCTTCCGCAAAAACTCGCTCTGGATCTCGCGTATTTGCGGAAGAGAAGCCTGGCTGGCGACATCGGGATCATACTGAAAACTCTTGGGGGGATTCTCACATGAAAAAGCGGTTGTATTTCTTTGCCGAGGGGATACGCAACAGACACGTGTTCGGGTTCGACCTGTTGCTGTTCTTCCTTATTCCGTCCATTGCCTTGCTGTTGCGTGTGGACACCGTGATGCTGGCAGGCACGTACCTTCTCCCCATAGCCATCTACACCGGCGTATCTCTTGTGTGGAAGTTGTTGGTGTTCTTCCCCGCGGGCATGTACAACCGGTACTGGCGCTATGCGAGCGTTGACGAACTCGGGACAGTGATTGTCGCCAACGTCGCTTCAATGATTCTCGGACTCATCGTCTTCGTCGCGATCCTTCGTCCCGCCGGTTTCATCCAACCCGATTTTCCCCGTTCGCTTCCCGTCATGGACGGACTGTTGACGATGATTGCAACCGGCGGCTTCCGTTTCCTCCTCCGTATGGGTCTTGAGTATCGGGAAGCACCGCAGCGTACTCCGGAACAGAAAAAACGAACACTCATCGTTGGCGCCGGCGTTGCCGGTACGCTCATCCTTAAAGAACTCAAAATGAATCCGCATGTTCCTCTTGAGCCGGTGGGTTTTCTGGATGATGATGCAAGAAAACTGCACGTCCGCATTCACGGTGTGCCGGTTATCGGATCGTTGAATGAGCTTCCGCGTGTCGTCAAGGAGTTGAATGTCCAGGAAGTGATCATCGCCATGCCAACTGCCCACGGGAAGACAATCCGGAATGTTGTCCATCTCTGCAAAGATGCACATGTTCCCAGCAAGACTATCCCGGGAATCTTCGAGATGCTCAGCGGAGCGGCAAAAGTGACACAACTGCGCGACGTGCAGATTGAAGACCTGCTGCGGCGGGGCATTGTGGAGACCGATACGGAAGAAGTTGCCCGGATGCTGAAGGGCTCCTGTGTGATGGTCACCGGTGCCGGCGGGTCGATCGGAGCCGAACTGTGCAGGCAGATTGCCGCATTCCATCCGGGTGAGTTGATTCTCATCGGGCACGGAGAGAATTCCATTTTCGATATCACCGGCGAGCTGCGACGGCATTCGAATGGTACATTGCCTGCAACACGTTTTCATTCCGTTATCGGTGACATTCGTGACAAGGACCGGATGAAGCAAATCTTCGCTTTGTACAGGCCCGATGTTGTGTTTCACGCAGCAGCTCATAAGCACGTCGGATTGATGGAGACAAACATCTCTGAAGCGATTACCAACAACGTTCTCGGAACACAGGTTCTTGTCGAACTTGCCGATCAGTATGATGTTGACAGATTCCTCATGATCTCTTCAGACAAGGCGGTGAATCCGACGTGCGTGATGGGAGTGACGAAGAGGATTGCCGAACTGATTGTTCATGAAGCCGCGGAGCGTACCGGACGACCATTTGTGAGCGTCCGGTTCGGCAATGTACTCGGAAGCAGCGGCAGCGTCATCCCCATCTTCCGTCAACAAATTGCGGAGGGTGGACCTGTACTCGTCACAGATGCGAAAGCCACACGCTATTTCATGACCATCCCCGAGGCCGTTCAGCTTGTGCTGCAGGCCGCAACCATGGGCGAGGGCGGGGAAGTATTCGTGCTCGATATGGGCGAGCCGATCAAGATTGTGGATCTCGCACGTGACCTGATCAGGCTGAGCGGTTACGAAGAAGGAAAGGATATCGACATCTCCTTCATCGGTTTGCGCAAAGGAGAGAAGCTCTCAGAAGAGTTATTCTTTGCGACCGAGCGCGTGGAGCGGTCACAGCACGAGAAGATTCTTGTTTGCCGCAACGGATTCAGTTCGGCGTTGCGTGAAGGAACAACGCGGATTGCCTCGCCGAAATTGACATTCGTGAACAGGCATTTTCAAACGTTGTTAGGCAAGCTTGTGCAGCAGGCACATACAGGTTCCGAATCGAGTCTCGAACAGGCGTTGAAGGATCTCGTTCCTGAATACACCACGGGCCGCAAGGCAGCAACTGACTCGCGTGAAGAACATGTGCTTCCGTTAGGCCGACAAAGTGTCATTCATCAAAAGGAAGTCCAGAACCAAGTCGCGGCTCGGTGAGCCGTAAGCACTCGAATCAACGTCACAGGGCCCGCTTAGCAGCGGGCTTTGTTGTTTTAAGGGATTTCAGTGTGAACCGGACTGAGAAGAGATCTTCTTGCGGGGCTTACTAATTTGCGAACTTTGGTTGCAAAGGATGCGAGCAGTCCAAGTTTGACAGGGTTACCGTGAAATCCGACAAACAGCCAGAGCATTTTTTCGAAGTGCGTATCCGCTGTTACGCCTCTGAATAACGCCATCAGTGAAACAGTCAACCACATGGCGGCAAAGTGGCGCCGTGTCGGACTTTCTTCCCTGAAAAACCGGAACAACGAGGCAAATGACGCAGTGATCATCATCATAAACAGCATCGTGCCAACCAGTCCCGTTTCGGTCATCAATGCGAGCACGATATTATGCGCACCGTATCCGAGTCCGTAGAATGGAACAAACTGTTCACCGTAAAACACGACGGCATACCTGAATTGGCCTATGCCAACCCCTGCCCAGGGATTGTCTTTCCACATGCTCAGGGCGGCTTCCCACTGCATGTATCTGAAGCCGATGGAATCCGTTCCGGTGAGAATTGAAGTGAGAATACCCGAGGCTATCTGCCAAAAACCCGACGGTATGCAGATCAGCGAAACGAGAACAAAGAGGATGACGAATTGCAGCTTCTGTTTCTTCATCCTTTGAAAATCTGTAAAGAAAAGGAAGAGCAGTCCGAGAATCAGGGCTATGAGCGCCGTTCGCGAAACTGTGGATGCAAGCCCGGCAAACAACACAACGGAGAACACAATTGCTCCAAGCCGGACAATCAACTTGTCGGAGATTGTGGCAAGATGGAACAGGAAAACAACGCCAATGCCGTACACGGCTCCGGTAATATTGGGGCCGCCTGTCAGCCCCCCGGCACGCAACGATGTCGCCGAGTCAATGCCGAATTGTACCTGGGGAAGAGCCCATAATGCGGAAAGCACCGCTGATCCGGTGAATGCGGAAAGTATGAGAAGTCTCTCCCGCTCAGTCCGGATGAGCTGCGTTGTAAGCCAGAGAAAAATAGTCAACTGGAGGAATGTCATGAACCAGAGATAGCCCCCGCGTGTAAAGGCAGCTGCGGGGTTGCTGACCGATATCCAGAGGAGGAAAAGGACGGCAAACAGGTGCGGCCAGGTGAAGGCGGGATGTTCTTTTCTTATGAGAAGATGGTGAACAACATATCCTGCCAACGTTGCCCCGCCCATGACAGGATACATGGATGTGGCGAACTTCACCGGCGGAAGCAACATCTCGACCGGAAGCGTGCCCGCCAGAATCACTATGCCCCATTGCGGGCGCTGGAAAGCAATCCAGCCGACCGTACTAAACGAGACGATCCTCAGTAACAAGGCAACAGACTGATGACCGGAGTCTGCGGCAAGTTTGGCAAACAGCAACGTAACGAGGGCGCTTGCGACCCAATAGGCTATCGCTTTGTTACCCGCTCGCGCGGGCCATGCCTCCCGCAACAACTCAGCCATGGAGTGGATTCGTATAGAAATGACTCTGGAAAATGTGCGAGAATGTCGGTGTGGAAATCTTCAACGCAGTCGATTTTCGTTTTCTGTAATCGGGAAAAACCATCACAATATACTCCTTTTGGGATGATGCCGCAATAATGCACATCGGTGACAGGCACCCGGGTTCAGGCGTAACCTCCGCGCCTGCTTTCCGTACTACACGCTGAAACTATTCGTAACCCGATTCACAAAACAAAAACCAATCATGAAACCATCCCGTGCATTCTGGGGAATCTTCCTCGTGGCGTTTGGTGTGCTGTTCCTCGTCGGTCGCAACACGGATATCAACCTCGGTTGGGCGCATATCTGGAAGTTCTGGCCGATGGTCCTTGTATGTATCGGTCTCGCCGTTATGCTTAAAGATGCGCGGGTGAAATGGATGCTTTCTGGACTTGCCGGCGTTGTCGCGGCGGTGTTTCTGTATGGTGCCGTCACGTTCTCGTGGATCGATTCCATTCACGCAGAGTTTGATGATGACGCCGTTGATGTACAGTTGCAGGAGTTTTCCGAACCCTTTGCTCCGGGAATTGCAAAGGCCTCGTTCTCACTCGACGCAGCGGCAGGGAAGTATACGATTGATACTGCAACAGATGACTTGTTTCGTGCGAAAGTGAAGACCACCCTCGGCAGATTTGTTCTTGACCGTGAATCTTCCGGCGACGACATTCACCTTCGTTTCAAACCGGAGGGAAAAGTACATGTGAAGAGTTGGAGATTCAACCATGTGCCGAATGCAGCCGACATTCAACTCAATCCGGAAGTTGTATGGAATATTGATGTGGATGCAGGGGCGGCTGAAGTCGATTTCGATCTGAGCCCGTTCAAGATTTCGCGTTTGAATGTCGATGCGGGCGCGGCTTCGTTGCGGCTCAAACTCGGCATGCCCGTCGTCGAGGATATGCAGTGCCGGATCGAATCAGGCGCATCATCGGTAAGGATAGCCATCCCCGAAGAGGCAGCGTGTGAAATCTACGTCGAGTCGGGGCTTTCGAGCAAGAGTTTTTCAGGATTCGAAAAGGCGGGAAGCAATCGCTACCGCACAAAGAACTTCGATACAACTGACAAGAAAATCTACATCAAAGCGGAAGCCGGAGTCTCGAGCATCCGCGTACGAAGGTATTGAACACATCTGCAAAGGCGGGTCACATTATGACTCTTTGATTTCCCGAAAGAGGCCCGCCTTTTTATCCTTCCTCACGTTATCCCATTTGAAACATTTCCCGTTCATGGCAATGTACACTCCTGCCGGAAGCGACTGGACAAAAGCGAGCGCGCTTCCCAGGTTGAACAGGCCGTCCGAACTGCCGAATTTGTAGGGTATCATCGCCCCGGTCAGGACGATGGTCTTGCCTTCAATACCGGCCATTCCGAGCACTTTGGCAGTGTGTTCCATTGTGTCGGTTCCGTGTGTGATAACAATGGCGTGTTCTGTTGAAGTCCGGCAGCGGTCGAGGATCGTTTTCCGGTGCCTCTCCGTCATTTCCAGGCTGTCAATCATCATGAGCGTCTCAATCTGGTACGGCACATTGCAGCGGCCAAGCCGCAGCATTTCCGGCAAATGCGTGTCCTTGAAAAACAGTGTGCCGTCGAGTTCGTTGTACTCCTTGTCGAACGTTCCGCCGGTGATGAGTATCCGGATTGCCATAGAAACTCTCGTGTTGATTTGTGAATGACTGGTTCGTGCAAATGTAAGAATTGTTTTTGAAGAATTCCTAACACCCGTTTTTGTTGTTGAGACTGAACACCTTCTTACGTATCTTGATCAAAATTATGAGAGTTGGAGAGATGGTCATTCGTAATGTGATGCTTGCGGTTGCAGGTTTCGTGTTCGCCTGTGCTTGCTCTGCGCAGGAGGGCGAACGGCTCTCTGTTGAAAGAATCTTTGCCGCGCCATCGCTGTCGGGCGTCAGTGTCAGTGCCATCAAATGGTCGCCGGACAGCAAGAAGATTGCCTATTTACGTGCCGATGCTTCCGACGGGCAGAAAGAACTCTGGCTTTTCGATCCGCAACAGAAAAAGTCCACGCTGCTCTTGCAGGCAACTGACCTGATTGCGGGGAAAACACGTTTTTCACCGGAAGAAGAAAGCGCCCGTGAGCGACGAAGGGAATCAGGTTCGGGCATCACCCACTACGTGTGGTCTCCCGACTCGAAGAAGATGATCGTTCCGTTGAATGGCGATGTATTTTCCATAGAGTTGAGTACCAGGCACGTTACGCGTTTGACGGAAACCCCGGAGCCCGAAATCGATCCTAAAGTCTCTCCCGACGGGACGTATCTCGCGTATGTTCGAAGCGGTGAGATCTATCTTCTGGACTTGCTGACAAAATCCGAGAGAAAGCTGACCTCGGGTGCCACGGCGAAAATCAAGAACGGCGTGAGCGAGTTTGTTGCGCAGGAAGAGATGGGCCGTCACACCGGTTACTGGTGGTCTCCCGACAGCAAGAACATCGCGTTCCTTCAAATCGATAACACGCCTGTCAGGGAATTCCATATCGTTAACTATCTTACGGATTATGCCGACGTGACGGTACAGGAATATCCGAAGGCAGGAGAAGCAAATGCGATTGTCCGGGTGGGAATCGTGCCAGTGTTCCCCGGGAAAACCGCATGGCTGAACCTTGGCGGAAATACGGATGTGTATGTGCCGCGGGTAGAATGGTTCCCCGACGGCAGAAGACTCGCGGTACAGATCCAATCCCGCAATCAGGATACACTCAGTCTGATGCTGTTTGATCCGCAGCGCGGAACCTCGAGTTTGTTGTTGCGAGAAATCGATCCGCACTGGGTCCGCTTGCATGATAGATTGAGATTCATAAATGAAGGAAAGGAATTCATCTGGCTCTCGGAACGGGATGGCTACAAACACATCTACTACTACACAACTATCGGAGGAGGACGGCCTGAGTCATCAACCCTCATCCACCACATTACGCAAGGCAAATGGGATGTTGATGAAGTAGTCGGTGTAGATGAAAAGGCGGGAGCTGTCTATTTCACGGCATTTGAGAAGACTCCTCTCGAACGCCATCTCTACAGCGCTAAATTGGATGGTTCGGGGATGACCCGGCTTTCTGTTTCAGACGGGAAACACACTATCGTCATGTCGCCGGACAAGCAGGCGTACGTGGACACATACTCAAGCACCGCGCGTCCTCCGCTGGTTGCGTATATGACGGTCTCCAAATCAGCGGCGATGATGATCGAGGAGAATCCGGTTGATGAATTGGAACGGTATGATCTGCCGCAACCGGAATTTCTGACAATCAAATCCGCCGGCGGAACATACGATCTGCACGCGTTCATCATCAAACCTTCCACGGTGAACGAGCACACCCGCTACCCCGTGATTATGTACCAGTACAACGGGCCGACATCGCGTGTTGTTGAAAACGCGTGGCAGGGAGTGCGGATGCTGTGGCACCGTTCAATGGCGGCACAAGGGTATATTGTGTTTGCGGTCGACGGAAGGGGAACGCCCGGAAGGGGGCGCGGGTTTCAGAATATGCTGCACAAGCAGCTTGGTACGATTGAACTGGAAGATCAGCTTGCAGGCGCCGCATACGTGAAGTCCTTGCCGTTTGTCGACTCGACGCGTGTCATGATGTGGGGAAAGAGCTACGGCGGATTCATCACGTGTCTGGCGCTGTTCACGACACAAGCATTCAAACTCGGCATAGCGGTTGCACCCGTGACTGATTGGAAAAACTACGACACGCATTATACCGAGCGCTACATGGAACGTCCGCAGGAAAATCCCGACGGCTATCGCAACAGTTCACCCGTGAATCATGCCCCGGGCCTTCACGGAAAATTCCTGCTGATTCACGGCGTTGTTGACGACAATGTCCATTTTCAGGATTCGATGATATTGGTTGACGCCCTTCAGAAGGCAAACAAACAGTTTGATTTTATGGCGTATCCGGCAAGCACGCACAGTTTTTCGGGGCAGGCGGTCGGGACGCATTGGTACAACCTCATGACTCGCTACATTCACGATAACTTGTAACATTCACGGCTGCAAGGAGAACGCTGTTATGCCCGATACGCTGACCATCATCGACAACCGGACCGGAAAAAAATATGAAATACCGATAACGCACGACACGATCAGGGCGATGGATCTTCGCCAGATCAAGGTGAAGGATGATGATTTCGGGATGATGACGTACGACCCGGCGTTCATGAACACCGCCTCCTGCATCAGCAAAATCACCTACATCGATGGCGACAAGGGAATCCTGCGCTATCGCGGATATCCCATCGAGCAGTTGGCGGAGAAAAGCAATTTCCTTGAGACAGCCTGGCTGTTGCTGCACGGAGAATTGCCGACGAAAGCTGAGTATGAACAGTGGACGCATGACATCACGATTCACACGATGATTCATGAGAACATCAAGAAGTTGATGGACGGATTCCACTACGACGCGCACCCGATGGGAATGCTCATCAGCACCATCGGGGCTCTCTCGACATTTTATCGTGACGGCCGCGACGTACGAAATCCTGAAGCACGCCAGAAACAGATTTTCCGCCTCATCAGCAAAATGCCGACGATCGCCGCATTTGCGTACCGGCACAGTCAGGGAAAGCCGTACGTCTATCCAGACAACTCGCTCAGCTATATCAGCAACTTCATGAGTATGTTGTGGAAGATGACCGAGCCGAAGTATGATCCGCATCCGACGCTCGTGAAGGCACTTGACATTCTCTTCATCCTTCACGCCGATCATGAACAGAATTGCAGCGCAAACGCAATGCGCGGCATCGGCAGTTCAGAAATAGATCCGTACGCGGCAATGGCCGGGGCTGCAGCAGCGTTGTACGGGCCTTTGCATGGCGGCGCAAACGAAGCCGTTCTCCATATGCTCGACGAAATCGGCACGAAAGAGAATGTGCCCGAGTTCATCAAGAAAGTGAAAAGCGGCAGCGGCCGGTTGATGGGATTCGGCCATCGGGTGTACAAGAATTACGACCCGCGCGCAAAAGTCATCAAGCGCCTCGCCGATGAAGTGTTCGAGGTTACCGGCCGCAACCCCAAGCTGGATATTGCGTTGGAGTTGGAGAAAATTGCGCTGGAAGATGAATACTTTGTCAAGCGCAAGCTGTATCCGAATGTTGACTTTTATTCGGGACTTATTTATCAAGCAATGGGATTTCCGGTTGAGATGTTTGCCGTGCTCTTTTCGATTCCGCGTACGGTGGGTTGGCTCGCCCAGTGGAATGAGATGCTGAACGACAGCGAACAAAAAATCGCCCGCCCGCGCCAGATTTATCTCGGCCACGACACGCGGGACTATGTTGTCATGAGCAAAAGGGGATGAGTTTTTCGGCAGAGAGAGTTCTGCCGCAATCAAGTTGTAGAGGTAACGTTCTTTATCAAAGCCTGTTCTTTTTTTCTTCATATCGAAGAAGAACAGGCTTTTTCCTTTTCCCCAACATTATGAGGAGTTATCACATGGACGGAACAACCAATCATGTTCTGAACCACAACGATCTGTACCGTTTGCCCTGGACTCTTCCGGACAATGCCATCAGTTGGCTTGAGCCGACGAGTGCCTGCAATCTGTATTGCGACGGATGTTACCGGAAGAACGAATCGAACGCGCACAAAACGCTTGAGCAGGTTCGAAGGGAACTGGACATCTTCAAGAGTCTGCGCAAAACTGACGGCATCTCGATTGCCGGCGGCGACCCGCTGGTGCATCCGCAGATCGAGAAGATTGTTGAAATGGTTGCGAAAGACGGACAGAAGCCGATCATCAATACGAACGGGCTTGCGCTGACGAAGGAGAAGCTGCGAGCCCTTAAAGACGCCGGTATCGAAGGATTCACGTTTCATATCGACAGCGGCCAGCAGCGCCCGCACATGAAAGGGAAAACCGAACTCGAACTCAACGATCTTCGTTTGCACTACGCCCGAATGCTTGCCGAAGTCGGCGGTATTTCCTGCGCGTTCAACGCAACGGTGTACGAGCACACGCTGCAGTATGTTCCGGACATTGTCGAGTGGGGGCAGAAGCATATTGACATTGTGAACATTCTTGTGTTCATCGCGTATCGTGCAGCCCCGGTGCACAAGGGCTACGACTATCTTGTCGGCGGGCAGAAGGTTGACATGTCGCCGATAATGTATGCCATCGACAACGATCGGCAAATCTCCATCATGTCAACGGATATTGTTCAAACCATTCGCACGAAGTATCCCGACTTCCAGCCCTGCGCGTATCTGAACGGCACCGAACGTCCCGATCACTTCAAGTGGCTTCTGACGCTTCGTATCGGGACGAAGGACAAGATATTCGGCTATGCCGGACCCAAATTCATGGAACTCTCGCAATCTCTTCACCATTTTGTGAACGGCTCCTACCTTGCGTACACAAAGCCGAAGGTTCTCGGCCGTGCCAAATCCATGCTGGCGCTTTCACCGTTGGACAAGGGTCTTTCTCGCACGACATCGGCATATTTGCATGACGCGTATCGCAATCCCGCTCTCTTCTTCAAGAAACTGCATATGCAATCAATCATGATAATTCAACCGGCGGATTTCATGCAAAACGGCGCCCTCAGCATGTGTGATGGCTGCCCGGATATTACCGTGTTTGACGACAAGCTCGTCTGGTCGTGCCGCATGGAAGAATTGACGAACTTCGGCGATTGGGTGAGGGCAGTTCCCCAAAGCAGTAATGCATCCTGACAGTTGTGACGGGAAGGTGGAGCAGAAGCGGCAACGCGCTTCACTTTCCCCTGAATGTTCCGTTGACTCTCTGTTCAGAATTGTGAATCTTTCCATCCAATAGTCTGAATACCGGACTCGACTGGCTGCCTCATGGTGACAATCTACCATTTTCTTGATAATGACATAAAGCGCCTTACGGTCAAGGAACTTGCGCGTTCGCTGCCGCGCCAGCAGGGAATGTTCTGGATCGATATGGAGAATCCATCAGACGCCGAAGAGGAGACGTTGCTCGTCGGGCTGCTCGATATTCATCCGCTGGCCATTGAGGATGCTCAAAGAGGCACGGATGAGGAGGGGCATTTGCCGAAAGTGGAGAATTTCGGCAGTTACCTGTTCGTGATTTTCAATCCTGTCGAGGGTTCGCATAGCAGCGGGGGGGAGGACCTTGCGGGCGGAATTGAAATCCGGACAACCCAGTTGAGCGCTTTTCTGATGAAGCAGGTGCTGGTGACCCACCATTATAAACCCCTTCGGTCAATCACCAACGCGGTACAGCTTTGCACGAAAAACCCTGCCACGCTTGGCCGCGGCCCTGATTTTCTTTTTCATCTCATCATTGACGATGTCGTTGACAATTACACGCCGCTGCTCGATGCGCTTGACAGTGCCATCGACAACATGGAAGCCGAGGTATTCAAGGAACCCTCGCAACACACCATGCAGCGTATTCTTCAGTTGAAGAAGAACATCATGACCATCAGACGCATTGCCATGTACCAACGGGAGATGTTGAGCCGGTTGTCGCGGGGCGAGTTCGAGTTGATTGCGCGCGACGAGATGGCGTATTATCGAAATGTGTACGACCATCTCGTCCGGATGGCCGATCTGACGGATTCCTATCGTGATGTCGTGTCGGGATTGCTGGATGCATACCTCTCGGTTACTTCAAATAAACTTTCACAAGTGATGAAAGTGCTCACGATCATCTCCACAATTTTCCTTCCTTTGAGTGTTATTACTGGTTTCTTCGGAATGAACTTTGAATTTCTTCCGTGGCTCCACCTTGAATACGGTCACACGCTGGCGTCGATTTTCATGGTTGCGGTCGCGGGAGGAATGTTGATATGGTTCCGAAGAAAGAAATGGATCTGACCCCTGTTGTTCAGCCCGTTGCAGCATACTTCAGTTGACGTAGTGTGTGTATTTTCAACACTGATCGCATGTTGCAAAAAAAAATCGGACGGCTTTCTTGACACTCAAACGCATGTAGCGTATATTTGAAGCCATTGCAAGTCTATTTCCTGCTGGTCAGACGCATTTCTTCCTCGAAGTACCCGTCAGTTACAGCGATGTGAAGCTGCGCTTGCGCCGGACTATTTGTTCTCTATCATCAAGTCAAGGACGTTAAGTTTCGATGGCCCAGATTTTTCATCCCAGCATGAGAGTCGTGTCGCGGGCCAGCATTATTGCGTCGCTTATTGTCCTTGGCTTCATGGGCTGGGTAGGGTGGGATTGGTACCGTTCGGGATATTTTACCGGTGTGAACGTGCCCGTTGAACAGCCGATACCCTTCAGTCACGAACATCACGTCAACGGACTCGGCATCAGCTGCGGCTATTGCCACACCTCGGCTGAAAAAGCCGCCTTCGCCGGAATACCCCCGACACATACGTGCATGACCTGTCATTCGCAAATCTGGACAGGCGCGCCTATGTTGGAACCGGTGCGGGCAAGCTACCGGACACAGCAACCGCTGGAGTGGGTGAGAGTCCACGACCTTCCTGATTTTGCATACTTCAATCACAGTATTCACGTCAACAAAGGGATGGCATGTCAAGTCTGTCACGGCGATGTGAATGCCATGCCGCTGACCTGGAAAAGCAGTACGCTGCAAATGGCGTGGTGTCTCGATTGCCATCGTGCTCCGGAAAAGTACATCCGCCCCGTCGAAGAAATTTACAATTTTGATTACAAGCCGCCTGTCGACCAGATCGCATTTGGAAAGGAACTGGTCAAGAAATACAACGTGCAAGTGAAACAGCTTACAGACTGTTCCATCTGCCACAGATGAGTATCTGAATTTTGAATGAACGAGACCAAGATCTTTGACATAGAAGATGTACGAGCAAAGCTTTCCGGCAAGGAGGGAAGAGAGTATTGGAGGAGCCTCGATGAAATTGCCGAAACGGAAGAGTTCAGGCAATTTCTCGAGAAGGAATTTCCGCGAGAAGCTTCGACGTTACCGGAAGGATACAGCCGCAGGGATTTTCTCAAGGTAATGGGTGCATCGCTTTCGATGGCGGGCCTGACAGCGTGCATTCAACAACCGGAAGAGAAGATTGTTCCTTATGTCAAGGCGCCTGAGATCCTTGTTCCCGGCAAGCCTTTGTACTATGCGACTGCATTCGTTCTCGGCGGCTATGCAACGGGGGTTCTCGCAAAAAGCCATATGGGCCGGCCCACAGGTATTGAAGGTAATCCCGACCACCCGGCCAGCCTCGGCGCGGCGGACATTTTTGCGACTGCGTCACTCCTTAACCTTTACGATCCCGACCGTTCACAAGTTGTAACAAACAAGGGGACTATCAGCAGTTGGGATAGATTCGTTCAATCAGCCCGCCTGCAACTCGACGCACAGCAAGCCTTGAAAGGCGCAGGACTTCGCATTCTCACCCAGAATATTACGTCGCCAACATTAGGCTGGCAGATTCAATCGATTCTTGCCGGTTTCCCCGAAGCACGTTGGCATCAGTATGAGCCGTGCGGACTTGATACTGTTCGTGAAGGAACCGCCCAACTCTTTGGCGAGTATCTTTTCCCCCGTTACCGGTTCGACAAAGCCGATATCATCGTATCGCTCGACGCGGATTTCCTCGGAACGGGCCCCGGAAATGTCCGTCATGCCCGTGACTTTGCCAACCGTCGCCGCGTGAGCGGAACAAAACCAAACATGAACCGCCTGTATTGTGCCGAGAGCTCGCCGACGATCACAGGTGGAATGGCAGACCATCGCTTCCGCATGAGGGCAAGTGAAGTTGAAGCATTTGCACGCACACTCGCGGCTCGTTTCGGTGTAACCGGTGTTTTGCCGGCAGCCACGTCGGTTGATGAGAAGGCCATTGCGGCGGTAGTGAACGATTTGCAGAAGCATCCGGGATCATCAATTGTTGTTGCAGGAAACCATCAGCCTGCTGTTGTTCACGCCTTGGCACACGCGATGAATGCCGCGCTGGGCAACATCGGAAACACGGTGGAATACACGCAGCCCGTGGAAGTGCAGGCAGTCAATCATGGCGAATCGTTGAAATCCCTTGCCGACGATATTGCCAAAGGTTCCGTTGACATACTGTTGATTCTTGGCGGCAATCCCGTGTATGATGCTCCGGCAGATTTGAAGCTCGGCGACCTTTTCTCGAACGTGAAGTTCAGCGTTCATCTCAGCCAGTGTAATGACGAGACAAGCGAACTCTGTCAATGGCATGTTCCTGAATCTCACTATCTCGAAGCATGGGGCGATGCACGGGCATTCGACGGAACGGCCACGATCATGCAGCCGCTTATTCTTCCTTTGTACAGGACGAAATCCGCGCATGAGTTACTCGACGAGTTGTTCGGAACGGGGCGTTCCGGTGAAGATGTTGTCAAATCGTATTGGAAGATGAAACATGTCGGCGCCGCATTTGATATGTGGTGGAGAAAATGTCTGAACGACGGCGTTGTCGATGGTACTGCATTCCGGCCGAAGCAGGTTTCTGCACGAAATGTTGATTGGCAATTTGCCGCTGCCGCTGCACCCGGAATCGAAGTGATGCTACGTCCCGATCCCTCTGTGTATGACGGCCGGTTTTCGAACAACGGATGGCTGCAGGAACTTCCAAAACAAATCTCGCGCCTGACGTGGGAGAATGTTGCGTTGATGAGTCCGAACTCAATTCAGAAATTCGGATTGAAGAATGGCGATATCGTTGAAGTCTCCCGCAACGGCGCAACGGTAAAGGTTCCGGCGTGGACGTTGCCGGGGCATCCTGATGAATCCGTCACGCTTCATCTCGGATACGGTCGAACGAAAGCCGGACGTGTTGGTGACGGACTTGGCGCAAATGCCTTCGCGCTAAGAACTGCGGCGAATCCCTGGTTTGGCGGCGGAGCGGAAATACGGAAAACGGGAGAGTGGCGCAAAGTGGCTTCCACGCAGGATCATTGGAGCATGGAGGGCCGCCCGATTGTTCGTGAAGCGACTCTGGATGATTACCTCGCGCATCCCGAGTTTGCCAAACATATGGCACACGTTCCGACGGACAAGGAATCCTTCTACCCGCCGTTCGAGTACGACGGCTACGCGTGGGGTATGACGATTGACTTGAACGCCTGCACGGGCTGCAATGCGTGTATGATCGCGTGCCAGTCGGAGAACAACATCCCGGTGGTCGGCAAAGCTCAAGTTGAGAACGGACGCGAGATGCATTGGATTCGCGTCGATCGGTATTATGTCGGGAATGATCTGGACAACCCCGAACTGGCGGTGATGCCGGTTGCCTGCCAGCATTGCGAGAATGCGCCGTGCGAGCCTGTATGCCCCGTTGCCGCAACAACACACGATCACGAAGGGCTGAATGTGATGACGTACAACCGTTGCGTCGGCACCCGCTATTGTTCCAATAACTGTCCGTACAAAGTCCGCCGCTACAACTATTTCCAATACTCCGACACCGAAACAAAATCGCTGCAGCTCATGCACAATCCGGATGTCACTGTGCGCAATCGCGGCGTCATGGAAAAATGCACCTACTGCGTGCAACGCATCAGTGCTGCGCGCATCGAAGCGAAGAAAGAAGACCGGCTCATCCGTGATGGCGAGATTATCACGGCGTGCCAATCTGCCTGCCCGGCCCGGGCGATTACATTCGGTGACATCAATGACAAGCACAGCAACGTGTCGAACATGAAAGCCGAGCCGCGGGACTACGGCTTGCTGTCTGAACTGAATACAAAGCCGAGAACATCATATCTCGCAAAGCTCAGAAATCCCAATCCGGAACTTCACGTTCTTCGCCCGAAAGCAACAACAGATCACCACGGATAACGCCTTGGCAGAGCATCACCATACCGACATACTGGAACGCCGCGAGCCGCTTGTTGCGCCGGAGGAAACCTACGGTACAATTACCGACAAGATAGCCGGCGACGTTCTCCATACAAAGACACCGAAGGCAATGATGGTGACGCTCGCAATCACCTCGGGTCTTCTGCTTGTGTTTGTTCTGTCGATCGGCGCGGTGTTGTTGTTCGGCCCGGGAGTGTGGGGAAACAACAATCCGGTCGGTTGGGCTTTTGAAATCACGAACTTCGTCTGGTGGGTCGGTATCGGTCACGCCGGAACGCTGATCTCGGCAATTTTGCTTCTGCTTCATCAGCATTGGCGCAACGCCATCAACCGTTTTGCCGAAGCAATGACATTGTTCGCCGTCATGTGTGCGGGACTTTTCCCGGCGCTGCACACAGGTCGCCAGTGGCTTGACTATTGGTTGATTCCCTATCCCAACACGATGGGTATGTGGGTGAACTTCCGCAGCCCGCTTATCTGGGACGTGTTTGCTGTGACGACGTATCTCACGGTCTCTTTCATGTTCTGGTTTGTGGGATTGATTCCTGACCTTGCGGCAATGCGCGACAAATCAACGAAGCATTGGCAGAAGGTGATTTACGGAATTCTGGCGATGGGCTGGCGAGGGTCGGCACACCATTGGCATCGCTACGAAATGTCGTACTTGTTGCTTGCGGGGCTTGCCACGCCGCTGGTTGTTTCCGTCCACTCCGTTGTGAGTTTTGACTTTGCCGTGAGTTTGTTGCCGGGCTGGCATGCGACGATCTTTCCGCCGTACTTCGTAGCGGGCGCAATCTATTCGGGCTTCGCGATGGTGATCACGTTGATGATCCCGGCTCGAAAATGGTACAAGCTCGAGTCATTCATCACTGACCGCCATCTTGATTATATGGCGAAGATCATGCTCGCAACAGGGCTGATCGTGTTTTACGGATACTTGTGTGAATTGTTCTTCGCCTACTACAGCGGAAGTCTGTACGAACATTTCATGATGAAGAACAGAATCCTCGGTCCGTACTGGTGGTCGTACTGGCTGCTGATTTTCTGCAACGGACTCACGCCGCAGTTGTTGTGGTTCAAGAAAGTCCGGACGAACATTGTTCTGCTGTTCATTATCTCTCTTGTTGTCAATGTGGGAATGTGGTTGGAACGATTCGTCATTGTGGTCACGAGCCTGCATCGTGATTTTCTCCCCTCGTCGTGGGATATGTTCCATCCGACAATCTGGGATTGGGGACTATACCTCGGCACCATCGGATTCTTTGTGTGGCTGATTTACATGTTTGTCCGTGTTATGCCGATGATTTCCATTTTTGAAATCAAGCACTTGCTCCCGTGGCGCGGGCGCATTATCGACACCAGCGCGGACGCGAATTGATATGAACTTTTTCGTCAAACGACCCGACATATACGGCTTGATGGCCGAGTTCGATGCGCCGGAGAAAATCCTTGCGGCCGCCGAACGGGCAAAACAGGAAGGCTATCACGAAATGGATGCCTTCACGCCCTTCCCGATGGAAGAACTGACTGATGCGCTCGGCATCCGGCACTCGAAACTCTCGTTGTTTGTTCTCTGCTGCGGATTGTTCGGCATGTTGTTCGGGTTCTTTTTCCAGTATTGGGTGTCGGTGATCGATTATCCGCTCAACATTGGCGGGCGTCCGCTGAACAGCTGGCCGCAATGGATTCCCGTAACATTCGAGTTGACGATTCTTTTCTCGGCGTTCGGGGCCGTCATCGGGATGATCTTCCGCAACGGATTGCCGCGGCCGGTTCATCCCGTATTCAACGTCGACCGGTTCGAGTTGGCGACGAAGGACAAGTTCTTCTTGTGTATCGAATCTGTCGATCCGAAATTCGACAAAGACAAAACACGCAAGTTTCTGGAAAGTCTCAATCCTGATTATATTTCGGTGGTTGAACATGTTCACACGAAGGATCCCTATCATCAAGACGATGAATAAGTTGTGAATGCCGAACGTCACTATATCGGAGTATTGCTTGTTTCGGTTCTGCTCTTCACCGGATGCAATGACATGTACGATGGAGCGCGCATCAAGCCTCTTGAACGCAGCAATTTCTTTCTTGACGGCTCGTCGTCCCGTCCGCTCCCTGAAGGAACGGTGGCACGGGGTCATGCAGTTAATAACGATCTGCTGAATACCGGCAAGATAGACGGTGTCCTCGCTGATGCGTTTCCGTTTGGTATTACCGACAGCGTTATGGCTCGGGGGCAGGACCGGTACACAACCTTTTGCACGCCGTGTCACGGCAGGTTGGGTGATGGGAACGGAATGATCGTGCAGAGAGGTTTCCCCCGCCCGAATTCGTTTCACACGGATAGTCTCCGGGCGCGTCCTGCAGGATATTTCTTTGATGTCATGACGAACGGCTTCGGGCGGATGTACAGCTATGCCGCCAGCGTTCCTGTGCACGATCGCTGGGCGATTGGCGCGTACATTCGCGCATTGCAACTCAGCCAGCGTGCGCCTGAAACCATGCTTCCCGACAATGACAAGAACAAACTTCCTCAACAGTAAGTAATGAACACGAACGAAGAACTTCTTCCGCTCTTCAACCGGTTCCGGCAGCGTGCCATGATCGTAGGCGTTGCCGGCGTTGCGGCTCTTGCTGCCGGGGCGTTGATGTCGCAGGCGGATTTCTTCCAATCCTATCTCTTCGGCTATCTCTTCTGGATGGGCCTTACGCTGGGGTGCCTCGGCATTCTCATCCTTCATCATCTTGTCTCCGGATCATGGGGGCATGTTGTTCAGCGGTATGTCGAGTCGGGTGCAAGAACGCTGCCGTACATGGCGTTGATGTTCATTCCCATCATTATCGGGATGCACGAGTTGTATCCGTGGACGAACCACGAAGGGCTTGAGCACGTTGTCGAGAAGAAACTCGGCTACCTGAACGTGCCGTTCTTTCTTGTGAGACAAGTACTCTACTTCGGATTCTGGTTGCTGGTGGCGTATTGGCTGTCGAAGAATTCACGTTTGCAAGATCAGAACGGCGATGTCCGCCTGACGCGCAAGATGAAGATTTTCAGTGGTCCGTCGATGGTATTCTTTGTTATTACAGTCACTCTCGCTTCTGTTGACTGGATGATGTCGCTTGAGCCCGAATGGTATTCGACGATGTACGGTGTCGGAAGGATTGTCGGGGCTGTGCTGACGGCGCTCGCGTTCTGCATCGTGCTTGTCCGATGGCTCGGCGACAAGCAACCACTGGCGGGTATTCTGACGACACGCCACCTTCACCATCTCGGCAATCTGCTGATGGCGTTCACAGTGTTGTGGGCCTACATTGCATTTTCCGAATTTCTAATCATCTGGTCCGGAAATCTTCCTGAAGATAACATGTGGCATATCCGCAGGATGAATTCGGAATGGAGTGTATTCGCTGTTGTGTTGATTGCCGGACATTTTGCGGTTCCGTTTGCGTTGCTGCTTTCACGCCGATTGAAGCGGCATATCGTGCCCCTTGCGCGGATTGCAGTCGGCATTCTTGTTATGCGATTTGTGGATTTGTACTGGCTTGTGTATCCGGCATTCAACAATCATGAATTGCACTTTCACTGGCTTTCGCTTGCCGCACCGGCTGCAATCGGCGGGGTCTGGCTGTGGCTGTTCATCGGACACTTGAAGAGTTCCCCTCTCTTGCCGCTTAACGATCCACGTTTTCATAATGGCGTAGCGGAGCAACACTGAGTATGACACACAAGCACGAAAACCATGGCAACGATTCGGTAGCCCGCGGTCACGAGACGAGTGATGTGGATGTGAAGAGTGTCGCGATCAGCGGCATTCTGTTGTCGGCCGGACTGGTGATTGCCGGGATACTCTTCTCGTGGTGGATGTACACTGTTTTCCAATCGCATACGGCCGTCCCTGATGCTCCAGCGACAACGTTTGCGGTTCCTGATCCGGCGAAACTTCCGTCCGAACCCCGTCTGCAAGCCGATCCGAAGGAAATGCTGGCGCCCTTCATCTTGTCGCAGGATTCGATTCTTGCGAGTTACGGATGGGTGAACAAGGATTCGGGAATTGCGAGAATTCCGATTGAACGCGCAATGGCCTTGGCGGTGGAAAGAGGCTTTCCGGTTGAGGGGAAGAAATAGATGATTTGTACCTCGAATTCATAGAAAGAACAAGAACACATGAGAAGTGTATTCGTTGCAGTTGTGATTGCTGTTGCAACCTCACTTGCTTCATCCCAAATGATGGATCCGACGAAAGCAGCAGCGAGGGCGTTTACGGAAGTAGGCATTGACCAGAAACTGCATGATCAGATTCCGCTTGATCTCACATTCAGGAATGAAGAAGGAGATACGGTCAAACTCGGTTCATTCTTTCATAAGAAACCGGTGATCATCTCGCTCGTGTACTACAATTGTCCGATGCTGTGCACGCAAGTGTTGAATGGGATGGTTCAGACGTTCAAAACACTGAAGTTCACCGCGGGGCAGGAGTTCGATATCATCACGGTCAGCATCGACCACGCCGAGTCGCCGGAAATGGCAGCGGACAAGAAGGACACGTACGTCACCGAGTATGCCCGGTCGGGAGTTGACAAGGGCTGGCACTTTCTGGTTGGCGATTCCCTCTCCATCAAAAAACTGGCTGATGCGGTCGGCTTCTATTTTGTGTACGATCCGCCGACGAAGCAATTTGCGCATGCCAGCGGCATCATGGTGGCAACGCCGCAGGGCAAACTCGCCCGCTACCTCTACGGAATCGAATATGGCGCCAAGGATTTGACGTTCTCGCTCATGGAAGCGGCACAGGAAAAGATCGGATCTCCCGTCGACAAGCTGTTGCTGCTGTGCTATCACTACGATCCGACGACGGGAAAATACGGAATGGTCGTGGCGAATTTGCTGAGGGGCGGCGGTATCCTGATGATTCTCGTGCTCGGCGGATATATGTTTTTGAATTTCCGTCGTGACAAAAAGAAAGCGCTTTCCATTTCAAAGGCGCAATTGAACTGATGTATCAATATCACTCTTGACGATGTCGAGTTTTCCCTTATTGCCTGATAGCGCTTCAACGATCTCAGACCAGATTGATGCGTTGTTTTTCTTCCTGGTTGCTGTCAGCGTGTTCTTCAGTCTGGTCATCACCATTGCGCTCGCGTTTTCGGCTGCGCGGTACAGGAAGGGCTCGAAAGCAAGCCGCAAAGGTGCTTTGAGCGACTATCTGCCGCTTGAGCTTGCGTGGTCGATTATTCCGCTGATTATTGCTTTGTTCATCTTCGGCTGGTCGGCAAAGCTGTATCTTGACATGCACGTAGCACCGGCGAATGCGATGGAAGTCTATGTCGTCGGCAAGCAATGGATGTGGAAGATTCAACATCCCGGCGGCAACCGCGAGATTAACGAGTTGCATATTCCTGTCGGCCGGCCGGTCAAGCTGATCATGACGTCGCAGGATGTTATTCACAGCTTCTATATTCCTGCATTCCGAGTAAAGCAGGACGTTCTGCCCGGCAAGTACACGACGCAGTGGTTTGAAGCGACGAAACCGGGCGAGTATCATTTGTTTTGTGCCGAGTACTGCGGAACCTCGCATTCCGGAATGATCGGCAAGGTGATAGCGATGGAGCCTGCGGACTACGAAAAGTGGCTGTCGGGAACAAGTAGTGCGGGCATTGCAATGGCGTCAAGCGGGGCAGAACTGTTCGAACGATTCGGCTGCAAAACGTGTCATCGGCAGGATACAGGGCTGCGCGGACCGGCGCTCGACGGACTCTGGGGCAAACAGGTAAAACTCGCCGACGGCAAGACGATTGTTGCCGATCAGGAGTATATTCGCGAGTCAATTCTCAATCCGGGGGCAAAAACGGTGGCAGGGTACCAGCAACTGATGCCGACGTACAAGAACCAGTTGACCAACGAGCAGGTAAACCAGCTGATTGAATATGTCCGGTCGCTTTCCGCGACACAAGATAATCAAGGAAACAACCAATGAGTAACACCGTCCATCACAGTGTTGTTGACCGTGAGAATGATTACATCCACGCAGGCTACGGCCTCAAGTCGTGGTTGCTGACGGTTGACCATAAGCGTATTGCGATTCTCTACCTTATCTCGATCACAGTTTTCTTTTTCGTGGGCGGGTTCTTTGCCTTTCTCCTTCGTCTCGAACTGATGACGCCGGCGGGCGATATTGTGTCGGCTGAAACGTACAACAAGCTGTTCACCATGCACGGCGTGGTGATGATCTTCTTCTTCCTGATTCCATCCATACCGGCTGTGCTCGGGAACTTCCTTGTTCCGCTGATGATCGGGGCGAAGGATCTTGCGTTTCCGAAGCTGAATCTCATGAGCTGGTATGTGTATAATATCGGGGGGATTTTTGCGCTGTATGCCCTCGTGAATGGCGGCGTTGATACGGGCTGGACGTTCTACACGCCGTACAGTTCAACCTACTCACTGTCGAATGTCGTGCCTGTGGTGATCGGGGCGTTCATTCTCGGATTCTCGTCCATCCTCACGGCCCTGAATTTCATCGTCACGATTCACAAAATGCGGGCGCCGGGGCTTACGTGGTTCAAGCTGCCATTGTTTATCTGGGCGAGTTACGCAACAAGCATCATCACCGTTCTCGCGACACCCGTTATTGCTATTACGCTTTGTCTGCTGTTGTTTGAACGATTGATGGGTGTCGGAATCTTTGACCCGGCGTTAGGCGGCGACCCGATCCTCTTTCAGCATTTGTTCTGGTTCTACTCGCATCCCGCCGTCTATATCATGATCATTCCGTCGATGGGGGTGATCAGTGAAGTGGTCACCTGCTTCGCACGCAAACGGATTTTCGGATACAAATTCATGGCGTATGCGATCATGGCGATCGCCATTTTCGGATTCCTGGTGTGGGGTCATCACATGTTCATCAGCGGACAATCGGTATACGCCGGATTCGTCTTCTCAGCATTGAGCTTCATGGTGGCGATTCCTTCCGCAATCAAAGTGTTCAACTGGACGGCGACGTTGTACAAAGGACACATTGAATTCCGGACGCCGATTCTGTACGCGTTCGGCTTCATCGGTTTGTTTACGATTGGGGGGTTGACGGGTCTGTTCCTCGCGTCGCTGGCAACTGACGTCCATCTCACGGATACCTACTTCGTCGTCGCTCACTTCCATTATATCATGGTGGGCGGAGCGGTGATGGGCTATCTTGGCGGTATTCATTTCTGGTGGCCGAAAATGACGGGGAGAATGTACAACGAAGCGTGGGCGAAGTTTTCGGCACTCATTCTGTTTGTGGGATTCAACCTCACGTTCTTCCCCCAATTTGTTCTCGGGTACCTCGGCATGCCGCGGCGATACTACATTTATCCCGACGAATTCCAGGTGCTGAACGTGTTGTCGACAGCCGGAGCAACGATTCTCGGACTCGGCTACATCATTCCGATGGTGTATCTGCTCTGGTCACTCCGCAAGGAGAAGACCGTCGGCACAAACCCGTGGGGGGCAACGGGATTGGAATGGACAACACAATCGCCGCCGATAACTCACAATTTTGAGAAGACGCCGGTTGTGACCGGCGAGCCCTATGTGTATCAGGAGGAGGAGGACAAGGTTGTCGCATAACTCCGACACCGCGGTGGGGCACGCCCACCACTTCACCGACATGGACCAACAGCGTGAGGCAAGCACGCTGGGCATGTGGACATTCCTCGTTACCGAAATCATGTTCTTCGGGGGATTGTTCGTTGCCTATGCACTGTATCGCTCGATGTACCCGGACGCATTTGCAGAGGCAAGCCTCCGGCTCAATCTTGTGTTAGGCGCAGTCAACACCGGCGTGCTGATTTGCAGCAGTCTCACAATGGTGCTCGCTGTCCGTGACGCGCAAATGGGAAAGGTGAAGGGGCTCGTCCGCTACCTGATTGCGACGATTGTGCTGGGATCGGCGTTTCTTGTCATCAAAGCGTTCGAGTACTCGCACAAGATTCACGAGCATCTGATTCCCGGTTCGTCGTTCCAGTTTGCCGGGCCGTTCGGGCAGCAAGCGGAGATGTTTTTCTCCCTCTATTTCATGATGACCGGTTTGCACGCAATTCACATGATCATCGGCATCGGCGTGCTGTCGGTTCTTCTCTATCAGGCGAAGCGGGGACGCTTTAGGGCGGAATACTATTCACCGATTGACGTCGCCGGCTTGTACTGGCATTTCGTTGATGTTGTATGGATTTATCTCTTCCCGTTATTATACTTAGTCAGCAGGCATTGAGTATGTCGCAACACGTTATCCCTCAAAAAGTGTATTACCTCGTCTTCGTGACGCTGATTCTGCTGACGCTTGTCACGGTTGACGTTGCGTTCTACAATTTCGGCTTTCTGAATATCTACATCGCAATGGGCATTGCCACAGTCAAAGCGACGATTGTTGCATTGTACTTCATGCACTTGCGCTACAATTCCCGCCTTACATGGTTGTTTGCCGGGGCCGGAATCCTCTGGCTCTTCATCATGTTCGTCCTCACCATCGCCGACTACATTACGCGGTGAAATGGCTATGAGATTGTTCTTCAACGCGACGTTGGGGGCACTTCTGCTGACCGGTTGCTGCAAGGAGCAGCCTCATCTTGCCGACCGCACGATTATTGATCTCACGTACCCCTTCGACAGCACAACCATCTATTGGCCGACCGAAAAAGGCTTCCGGTTTGAAAAGGGATTTGAAGGAATAACACCCAACGGGTTTTTCTACTCAGCAAACACATTCTCTGCTCCGGAGCATGGCGGCACACACATCGATGCCCCGATACATTTTGCAGAAGGGAAGAACACGGTGGATGCAATTCCCGTCAAGCAACTTGTTGGTATCGGGGTGGTTGTTGATGTGACGGCCAAATGTACTGCCGACAGGGATTATCAGGTCTTGATCGAGGATATTGCGGAATGGGAGAGACGACACGGCGAACTTCCGAAAGAATGCATTATCCTTCTGCGAACCGGATTCGGAAAATACTGGCCTCACCGCGAGGAGTATTTGGGTACGTCGGAACTCGGTGCGGCTGCCGTTGCAAAGCTCCGGTTTCCGGGCTTGCACCCGGAGACTGCGAAATGGCTGCTTAGCAGCCGGTCCATCAAAGCCATCGGCATTGATACGCCGAGCATCGACTACGGACAGTCCGTGTACTTTGAGAGCCATGTTGCACTCTTCACTGCAAATATCCCTGCATTTGAGAACGTCGCCAATCTCGATCAGTTGCCCGATGCCGGGTTCTCCGTTGTTGCTCTTCCTATGAACATCAAAGGAGGAAGCGGGGGGCCGTTGCGGATCATCGCCCTGCTCGATTGAATCGAGTCCTCGATCAACTACCAATTAACTTCTTCCTTTCGTACATTTGACACACGCTTGTCGGGCAGCAGTACGGTCACGGGGGCGTGTTCGATTCCTTCACTCTCTTCTCGCTCAACATCATGATTGTCATGAAATTCGGCGGCACTTCCAACGAGGACGCCGCTGCAATGCGCAATGTGATTCGCCTTGTCAAATCCCATCTTGACAAGCAACCGGTTGTTGTCATTTCCGCCATCGCTAAAGCGACGAACGAACTGGAGTTGACCGCACGAACGGCTGCTCTGGGAAAGGAAGACGAGGCTGTTGCCATTGTTACACGATTGTTCGAACGTCATAACAAGATTATCGACAATCTTCTTGCCTCACGATCTGCTGCCGCAGAGTTGGAGGGAATCTTCTTCAATCATCTTGCAGAGATCAAGGCACTCGTCAAAGGCATAGCTATTTTGAGAGAGCTGACACCGCGAACGTTGGATGCGATGTGTTCGTTCGGCGAGCGCCTGTCAAGCCGAATTATCGCCGCGGGCCTGCTCGAATCCGGAGTTCAGTCGGTTTGGGTTGACGCGAAAGAATTCATGCTCACCGACGACAATTTTGGCCGTGCGCAACCCGTTTTTTCCGCTGTCGAAGCCGGTCTGGAGAAGAAGGTTCGGCCGCTGTTGGAACAGCGGAAAGTTCCCGTCACGCAAGGGTTTATCGGGATTACCCGTTCCGGCGAGTACACGACGATGGGACGTGAGAGTTCGGATTATTCGGCTTCGATTATCGGCTGGGCAATGAATGCCGCGAACGTTCAGATCTGGACTGATGTTGACGGGATTCTCACGGCAGACCCGCGTGTCGTAAAATCCGTGAAGAAGTTGAAGCGCCTGTCGTTCGAGGAGGCGTTCGAGCTTTCGTACTTCGGGGCAAAAGTGTTGCACCCGCGTACGATGCTTCCGGTGATCGAAAAGAACATTCCGGTTCAGATTCTGAATTCAAAGAGGGAAGGAACGGGCACAGTCGTGGATTATCATCTCAAGGGGAGTGAAGAACAACCCGGCGCTGTTTGCATCAAATCGATCGCCCACAAAGATGATATTGCTGTTGTAAGCATCTTTCCCCTCAAACGCTTCAGTCCGTATATGTTCTGGGAGGAAATTTTCAGCGTGCTGACGGCATACGGCATCACAACGGGAATGACGGCAACTTCAGAATTCAAGATCGCCTTCGCAATTGATGATGCAGCCGTGAGTGACGGGCTTGCGCACGAATTGGAGAAGTTCGGCAGAGTGGAAATCCTGCACAACAAGGGAAGCCTCTGCCTTGTCGGGAAAGGAATACGCGGTGCCGGTGGAATATTGCCGCGCATCTTTCACGCGCTGCCGGACTTTCAGGTGTACATGATTTCATTCGGAGCGTCGGACGCAAATCTGACGTTGGTCATTGACGGCGAACGGCTGCATGAGGCGTTGAACAACCTGCACGCCGGATTCTTCGAACGCGACACGCTGCCCGACACGTTCGAGGAAGTCGCGCATTGACACGTACCCGACACCTTCGTACAAAGACGCTCCGGGTTGCCACGACACTCGAGAAACTCCTCGGTATTCCGCGCCAAACGTCGGATCTTCCTCCACCTCTTGATATGCTGATTGCGACGATACTCTCTCAAAATACCAATGACAAGAACAGTCACCGGGCGTACACAACCCTTCGTGCGAAGTTTCCCCGTTGGGATGATGTTGCCGATGCTCCGATGCGGAGCGTGATTGCTGCGATTCGATCGGGTGGAATGGCAAACCAGAAGTCGGCAAGGATCAAGCAAACGCTTCGTGCGGTCAAGACGCGATATGGCAGGCATGATCTCTCTGCATTGAAACGAAAGCCAAGCGCCTCTGTTTTGGAGGAACTCACATCGCTGAACGGCGTCGGGCTCAAAACAGCATCCTGCGTTCTGCTGTTTTCGATGGAAAGGGATGTGTTCCCCGTTGATACGCATGTCCATCGCATCTGCAACAGGTTAGGGCTGGCAAACAGCAACACGCCCGAGAAAACATTCGAGCAAATGAAAACGCTGATCCCGAAAGGGAAGGGATATTCATTTCACACAAATCTCATCCGCTTTGGCAGAATGATGTGCAGGTCGGCAAGGCCCTCCTGTGGAGAATGCCCCCTCTTTGATGAATGCCTGTATGAGGGGAAGAAGAAACGGAAAAAGCAGACTCGAGTTCCTTCAACGGCGGATCATGATTTCATGCTTCTTGATAATGTGAGATGACACTCGATCACAACTCTGTGCGGAGAATTCTTGTTATAAAACTGCGAGCCATCGGAGATGTCCTGCTCTCGACGATTGTGACAAAGAACCTCAGACATGCCTTTCCGCAGGCGCAGATCGATTACCTGACGGAGCCGCCAAGCGTGGATGTGGTACGGGACAACCCCCACATCAACGGAACGATGGTTTTCAAGAAATCGGAGACAGGGGGCCTTGAATTGATCATGCGTGTGCGACGTGCACAGTACGACATGATTATTGATCTCTTCGGCAATCCGCGTACCGCGCTGGTGACACGCTTGAGCGGGGCCCGGTATCGTATCGGATACAGGTTCAGAGGGCGAACGTATGCGTACAACATTGTTGCCGAACCGCGAGGCGGTCAGGTGCACAACACGCAATTCAATCTCGACGCGCTTGAGGCACTCGGAATTGCTATTCAGGATCGCAGTCTCTATTTTCAGTTCGACAATGAGGAAGCAGCGTATGTTGCCCGATTTCTGGATGCGGCAGGATTGAGCAACAAGGTGCTTGTCTGCCTTAACACGGGTGGCGGCTGGTACACGAAACGTTGGCGGCTTGAACAGTTTGCCGCGCTCGGAGATCGACTTGTTGAACACTACGGCGCGCATGTCGTTCTTTCGTGGGGGAGGGGGCAGCTTGAGGAGGTCGAAAAGCTTCAATCACTCATGAGGCAGCCGGCTTTTGTTCCTCCGGAAACAACGTTGCGCCAACTCGGAGCGTTGCTGAAACGATGCTCGCTGGTTGTAACAAACGACTCCGGTCCCATGCATATTGCAGCCGCGTTGGGCGTTCCGGTTGTAGGCATCTACGGTCCGACAAATCCCGCTTTGCAGGGACCCTACGGCTCTGGGCATGTTGTTGTCAGGAATGAAAAGCTTGATTGCCTCGGCTGCAATCTCACCAAGTGCCCGATCGGAAACCCGTGTATGCTTGATTTGACTGTCGATGATGTGTTGCGGGGCGTTGAAGATGTGATCAAGAAAAATAACCTCATGCTATGAAGAAGAAAAATTCACGGACGAAATCCCGGGTGAAGAAACCCGTCCGCCGGAGTAGAATGCACATTCCGGACTGCAAGCACTTTACCGGCTACAAGCCGTGTTTCCCCGATACCCGATGCTACACTGAATGTGTCGCAAACGAGCCGATCGGGACGCGCATCCTCATCGTCAATCTCGATGCGATGGGCAATGTTCTGGTGACCACGAGCCTTCTTCCGGCTCTCAAGCGAAAATATCCGAATAGCCATATTTCGTGGATCACGCTGAAGAATGCATACCCTCTGCTTCTTAATAATCCCTACCTCGATACGATCTATCAGTGGGAACCCGAGAACTGGATGATACTTCAACAAATCAAGTTCGATCTGGTGTTAAGTGTCGACAAATCCCGGCGTTCGGGGGCGTTTGTCGCGGGTTTGCAGGCCGGGGAAAAACTCGGTTTCGGCATCAATACTCGCGGGCAGATTGTTCCGCTGAATAACGA